>JBDNFZ010000279.1:0-3030 GCA_041689555.1 Opitutaceae bacterium
CCCGCGCCCCGCGATCCCGACGCCCCTGCACCCGCTCGCGCGCCCCGTGATCCTCTGCGAATACTCGCACGCGATGGGCAACTCCAACGGCTCCCTCGCCGACTACTTTGAACTTTTCCGCACGAAGCCCGGTCTCCAGGGCGGCTTCATCTGGGAATGGCTCGACCACGGCCTCCGCCAGAAAACCGCCGGCGGCGGCGAGGTGTTTTTCTACGGCGGCGACTTCGGCGACACACCCAACGACGCCAACTTCGTCTGCGACGGCCTCGTCTCAGCCGACCGCGAACCGCATCCCGCGCTTTGGGAACACAAGTATCTCGCGCAACCCGTCGCCGTCACCCTCGTGCGCGCGACGCGCTCGGCCGCCACCGTGTCCATCCGCAACGACCACGACTTCACCACGCTCGCCGGCCTCCGTGGCACGTGGGAACTCGCGCTCGACGGCATCGTGAAGCGACGCGGCGCGCTCCCGCGTCTCGCCCTCGCTCCGGGCGCGACACGCGACCTCGCGCTCGCGCTCGGGCCGATCCCGGCGGGCGCGGAGGCACACCTCACGCTGCGCTTTTTCACGGCCCGCACCACGCTCTACGCGTCGGCCGGCCACGAGGTCGCGTGGCAACAACTCGCGCTCCCCGTCGCGCCGCGCGCGCCGGCAGCGGCGGCTCGCGTCGTCCGCCAACCGGTTGAGATCACCGAAACCCTCGCGGGGGTCACGCTCCGCGCCGGCGCGGTCCGCGCCACCTTCGAACGCACCACCTGCGGCCTCGTCTCGCTCGCGCGCGACGGCGTGGAGAGGCTCGCGCGCGGTCCGTTGCTCCAACTCTGGCGCGGTGCGACCGACAACGACGGCGTCAAACTCATGACCTCGTGGATCCCCAAGCCGCTCGATCGTTGGCGTGCCCTCGGCCTCGACCGCCCGTTGCAACATCGTCCCGAGGGCTGCACTTGGCGGATGAACCGCGACGGCTCCGCGACGGTGACGCTGACCCACGCCGCCAGTCCGCGCGACCGTTGGCGCGACGCGCTTCACGTGCATCGCTACAAGCTCCATCCGGACGGCCGGCTCGAAGTGGCGAACGACATCCGCCTCGCGACGGAGTTTACCGATCTCCCGCGGGTCGGCGTGCGGCTTGATCTGCTCCCCGGCTACGACGATGCGCGCTACTTCGGCCTCGGTCCGTGGGACAACTACAGCGACCGCTGCGCGAGCGCGAGCCTCGGAGTGTATGGGTGCGCGGTCGATGATTTCTACGAGCCCTACGTGATGCCGCAGGAGCACGGCCACCGCACGGCCGTGCGCTGGCTCGAACTCGCGACGCGCGAGGGCCGCACGCTGCGGATCGACGGTGCCCCGACTTTCGAGTTCAACGTGACGCGCTTCTCGGCCGAGCATCTCTATGCCGCGCGCCATACGACCGATCTGGTGTCGAGCGCGGAGACGATCGTTTATCTCGACGCGGCGCATCGCGGGCTGGGCACCGCGAGTTGCGGCCCGGACACGCTGCCGCGCTACCGGGTGACGGGGCGTCGCCATGCCTTTGCCTACACGCTGACTCTGGAGGCCTGAGGCTAAAAGGTAGGGCGCCCATTCCCAAGGCTTTACGGTTTGGGTTTGCAACTCGCGGAACCCGTAAGCCGCGAGCTCGCTCGCGCTCAAACAGCGCCGGCAAGCTCGCAGCCTGCACTTACGGAACCAAACCGGAAATCCGGGCGCCCGTTCCGCCCGAGAACTGTGACGGCTTGCCACGGCCCCGGCCGAGGAGTTCGCTCATCTCATTCCCCATGAAAACATCCCCGCTCCTTCCCTTGCCCCGTCGCACCTTCCTCGGCCAACTCGCGCTCGGCGCGGGGGCTCTCGCCCTGCCGGCCTTCAACGTCCGCGGCGCCCCCGCCGCCCCGCGCAAGCTCGGCGTCGCCCTCGTGGGCCTCGGCAGCTACGCGACCAACGAGCTGGCGCCGGCGTTGCGCGAGACGGAGTTCGTGCGGCTGGCGGGCGTCGTCACCGGATCGCGCGAGAAGGGCGAGAAGTGGGCGAAGGACCACGGGTTCCCGACGACGAGCATCTACGACTACACCACGATGGACCGGCTCGCCGAAAACCCCGAGATCGACATCGTGTATGTCGTGACCCCGGTGAGCCTGCATGCCGAGCACTCGATTCGCGCGGCGAAGGCGGGCAAGCACGTCATCTGCGAAAAACCGATGGCGATGAACGTCGCCGAGTGCGACGCCATGATCGCGGCGAGCAAGGCGGCGAAGCGTTCCCTCGCGATCGGCTACCGCCTGCACTACGATCCGTATCATATGGAACTCATGCGGCTGGCGGCGACGCAGGAGTTCGGGCCGTTCATGAAGATGAACAGCACCTTCGGTTTTAAGCTCGGCCTGCGCAACGGCGTGAAGCCCTGGCGCGCCGTCGCCGCTCTCTCCGGCGGCGGCCCGTTGATGGACGTGGGCGTTTACTCGCTCCACGCCGCTTGTAAGGCGGCGGTCGCCAACCCCATCGCGATCACGGCCAAGGAGGAACCGAAAGTGCGGCCGGAGTTTTTCACCGATGTGGAGGAGACGATCAATTTCTCGATGGAATTCGCCGACGGCGCGCGTTGCGACGTGACGACGAGCTATGAGCGTGGCGGGAATATTTTCCGCGCCGAAGCCGCGAAAGGTTGGTATGAAGTGAGCCCGGCTTTCAGCTACCGCGGGCTCAAGGGCGCGACGAGCCTTGGGCCGTTGAATTTTCCGCCGCTGCGGCAACAAGCGAAGCACATGGACGCCATCGCGCGCAGCATCGTCGAGGGCGCGCCCACTCCGACGCCCGGTGAACTCGGCCGGCGCGATATGACGATCATCGAGGCGATCTACGCCGCCGCGAAGAGCGGGAAACGCGAGTTGGTCCGCGCGTGAACTCGCGCGGCTTGGGCGGTCGGGCGCTCATGCCGGTTGCCGCCGCCCAAGAAATCGGGAGTCGATCGGCGACCGCCGGCCGGTGCTCTAGCGCCCGAGGTATTTGTCGCGGCCGAGGACGAGGGC
>JBDNFZ010000280.1:0-10658 GCA_041689555.1 Opitutaceae bacterium
GCACCGCCGCCCACCCGCCTGTAAAGCGCGTGCGCCTCCTCCAACTGCGCGAGATCGATTTCGATCCCGAGCCCGGGCCGCGCCGGCACGGCGAGTTTGCCCCCGGCGATCACCAACGGCTCCCGCGTGAGACGTTGCCCGTCCTGCCAGATCCAATGTGTGTCGATCGCCGTGACGCGACCCGGAGCCGCCGCCGCCACGTGGGTGAACATCGCCAGCGAGATGTCGAAATGGTTGTTCGAGTGCGACCCCCACGTGAGGCCCCGTTCCGCGCAGACCTCCGCCACGCGCACCGAACCCTGCATCGTCCAAAAATGCGGATCCGCCAGCGGAATGTCCACCGCCTGCAACGCCAGCGCATGACCCAGTTCCCGCCAGTCGGTCGCCACCATGTTGGTCGCCGTCGGCACGCCCGTCGCTTTGCGAAACTCCGACATGATCTCGCGCCCGGAAAAGCCCTTCTCCGCCCCGCAGGGATCCTCGGCGTAGGCTAAAACGTTTTGTTTGCCCGCGCAGAGTCGCACGGCCTCGTCGAGCGACCATGCTCCGTTCGGATCGAGCGTGATCCGCGCCTGCGGGAAGCGCTCCGCCAGAGCCGTCACCGCTTCCATCTCCCGTTCCCCGGAGAGCACTCCGCCCTTCAGCTTGAAATCGTTGAACCCATAACTCGCCCGCGCCGCTTCCGCGAGGGCCACGATCCCGGCCGTCGTCAGCGCCGGTTCGTGGCGCACGCGCAGCCAATCATCACGCGCCTCCGGCTCGCTGCGATACGCCAAATCCGTCTTCCGCCGGTCGGCCACATAGAACAGATAACCCAGCACCTCGACTTCCCGGCGTTGTTGTCCCGCGCCGAGCAACGCCGCCACCGGCACGTTGAGCCACTGCCCGTGCAGATCGAGCAGCGCCGCCTCGATCGCCGTCATCGCATGGATCGTCGTGCGCAGATCGAAGGTCTGCTGCCCGCGTCCGCCCGCGTCGCGGTCGCCGAAACGCGTCCGCACCGTCTCGATCACGGCCGCGCTCGCACCGACCGCCTGTCCCAGCACGAGCTCGCGGGCGTCCTCCAGCGTCTGGCGGATTTTCTCGCCGCCCGGCACCTCGCCGAGCCCGGTGCGCCCCGCGCTGTCGGTGAGCAGCACGACGTTGCGCGTAAAATACGGCCCGTGCGCGCCGCTCAGGTTGAGGAGCATCCCGTCGTGGCCCGCTACCGGCACGACGCGCATGGCGGTGACTTTCGGACAATCGTTGCTCGCCGATGGATTCATGGAAAATCTCCGGGACAACACGGAATGGTCGGAGAAACGCCGCCGTCCTACTGCGGCCCGAGCGCCCGGATCAACGTCGCCAGCCGCGCCGCTTCTTCGTTGTTCAGGTCTACCAACGGCGGCCGCACCGGCCCGGCGTCGCGACCGGCGATTTTCGCCCCCGCCTTGATGATGCTCACGGCGTAGCCCGGCTTCCGGTTGCGGATTTCGAGAAAGGGCAGAAAAAAAGTGTCGAGCAACCGGCCCGTCGTCGCGCGGTCGTTCGCCGCCACCGCCCGGTAAAAATCCATCGCCGTCTTCGGAATGAAGTTAAACACCGCCGAGGAATACACCGGCACACCCAGCGCCTTGTAAGCCTCCGCATAGACCTCTGCGGTCGGCAAGCCGCCGAGATAGGCGAAACGGTCGCCGAGTTTTCTGCGGATTGTCACCATCAGCTCGATCTCGCCGATCCCGTCCTTGAAGCCGACCAGGTTGGGGCAACGCTCCGCGAGCTTCGCCAGCGTGTCGGCCTGCAACCGGCACGCGCCGCGGTTGTAGATGATCACCCCGAGCTTCACCGCGCGGCACACCGCCTCGACGTGCGCCGCGAGACCTTCCTGCCCCGCCTCGGTGAGATAGTGCGGCAGCAATAAAATTCCCTGTGCGCCGAGCCGCTCCGCCTCCTGCGCAAACGCGATCGCCTGCCGCGTCGGCCCGCCCGCGCCCGCCACGATCGGCACGCCGCCGCGGCAGGTGTTGACCGCCGTCCCGACGACCGCGGAAAAATCCTGTGCCGTAAGGGAGAAAAACTCGCCCGTGCCGCCCGCCGCAAAGAGCACCGCCGCGCCATACGGCATCAGCCACTCCAAACGCTTCGCATAAGTGTCGGCGCGGAAATCGCCGGCCGTGTCGAAATCGGTGATGGGAAACGACAACAGCCCGGCCGACATCGTGTGTTTCAGTTCCTCGGGTTTCATAGGGACAACAGGGAGAGAAACAATCTCATGCGAGTCCCGTTCAGCCAAAGCAAGCACCCCAGCGCCTCCCGCGCGAATTTCTCAGTTCCCGACCAGATCCCACCGTGCGCCCAGCACTGCCGTCCGCTTGTCCACCGGCCGCGCGGCCACAGCGGCATGCATCCGTGTGCCGCTCGGCGCGTAAGCTGCATGAACAACGCCCAGAAAATTATCTCGGGTCACCAACTCGTCGTCGGGTGCCGCATTGTTGAGGCCCCTCACCATCCAGCCATTCGGCCGCTCTTCGACCAGGATGTGCGCAACATACCGGCCGCGCGTGTTACGATACACCACGGCCTGCCCTTGACGCAGCCCACAGAGGCTCCGTTCGCGCACCACGATCACGGTGCCGTTCGCATAAATCGGCTCCATCGAGCGACCGGCTCCGCGCAAAACAAAACACGCCGGATCATCCGCCGCGTGCGCCTCGGCCGCCGCGATTTCGCCGCCGGCGTCCACCAAGATCGGAACCGGCACCGCGCGCGAAACCGAACTCATCCCGCTCACCGGAGCCAGAGCCGTGCATCCGCCCAACGCCGCACCCACGACCCCGAGCCCAAGCACAAAGCATCCGCGTCGAAGGCCTGCAATGGATGGGAAAGAAACCGTTGCCATAAAAAATGCGGAGCAACCGCACGCGTCCGACTGAGCGGAATCATTTTGTAATTGCACGTCAGGAGTGCGCCCGGCGTCGATAATGTGACAAAAACTCCGTTGCCCGGTGATCTTTCCCACCCGCTTTTAAGGAACCTCCCCTAGAAAATCAAAGATCGCCCCACTGCGGCCGCAGCACGATCTCCTCGACCACCGTCTTTCGCGAAAGCCGGTAAACGTCCAAAAACGCCCGCGCGGCATCCGCCGCCGGCATCATCCGTTCCCCGGCCACGCCGCTGCCGTCCCAAGAGGGGGACTGCGTCGCGCCCGGGTAGACGCAGCACACGCGCACCCCCGTCGCCTTCGTCTCGGCGCGCAGGACCTTGGCGAGCCCGGTCACGCCGAACTTCGCCGCACAATACCCCGCGCCGCCCGGATACGCCGCGAGGCCGGCGATCGAGCTCATGAAGAAAACATCGCCGCGCCCGCGCCGCACCATCGCCGGCAGCAGCGCCCGCGTCACCAGAAACGCGCTCCGCAGATTCGCCCCGATCATCCGGTCAAACTGCGCCACGCTTGTCGTCAGGAACGGTGCCGCCGCAAATTTACCCGCGTTGTTTACGAGCACATCGACGCTGCCGAACCTCCGTTCGACCGCCGCCGCCATCGCCGCCACCGGCGCCTCCTCCGCCACGTCGCACACAAAAATCTCCGCCGTCGCCCCGGCCTTCGCGCAATCCCGCGCGACGCGTTGCAGGTTTTTCTCCGACCGCGCGACCAACGCCAGCCTCACCCCGCGCACCTCCCGCGCAAAAACCCTGGCGATCGCCTCGCCGATTCCCTGCGACGCACCGGTGATCAAAACGACGGGCTTAGTCATCCATCCGAGAGTGGCCCACGGAACACACGGAATACACAGAAAAAACCCAGACTCTTTCCGATTCTTCCGTGTATTCCGTGTGTTCCGTGGGCAAAAAATCCGCCTTCTACTCGTCCTCAGCAAACCAGCGACGCGAAATCCGAAAAATCCGCCGTGAACCCGCCCTTCACACCCTTGCAGATCACGCTCACCGCGTCGTGCGAGTGCAGCGACTCGAGGTGCGAGCACGCCACCTGGAAATCGGCGACGCGCTTGTCGCCCGCGAGCTCCCGATAAAGCAACCGCGCCGCGTCCTCGACGAACTTGATGTGCGCCCCGTTGAGCTCGGCGAACGCCTGCTCGTCTTCGCGCTTCACCATCACCTGCGTCTCGGTCTTGAGCGCATTGGCGCAGTGCCGCTGGAGATCCTCGATACTCGCCGCGCGGCCCGCTGCGAGGGCGACGCGCACCCGCGCCTTCGAGCGCTGCGCGTGCGGCGTGGCAAACACCCCGCGCGTGTTCCGCGCGTGCTCCGAGAGCTCCGCGCTGCACGGGCACGTCGAAGAATAGACGAAATCGAACTCCACGATCCGGCGGAACTTGCCCGTTCGATCCATCGTCGCCTCGTAGGCCACGCGGTAATACTGCCAGCCTTTCAACCCGCTGCGCAGGCTCGTCTGCACCATCGGATACGAGAAGGCCAACTTGATCCGCGCGTCGAACGAATCGATCTTGCGCTGATACTTCGCCAGCAGCCGACGCAGCACCTCGAAGGTGAAGACCTCGTCCGCGTGTTCGTAGAACGAGCGCATGATCCGCCCCATGTTGATGCCCTTGAGCCCGGCTTGCAGCGAAACGGTGCCGGTCACGCTGGTTTCCAACGTGTGGATTTTGCCGTCCGCCGCGCGGAACTTCAGCGGAAGCCGGAAATTCGCGCAGCCGACCTGCTGGATCGGCACGCGCGCGCCTTCGGCGGCGTCCACCGCCGCCATCATGTCGGGCAGCGATTCGCGGTAGTTTGCGTCGGAGCGGAAATCGCCGTCGAACGCGCGGTTGATGAGCGGCGCGACGCCGCCGGGCGTCGCGTGCAGATACATGGCTTTGGTTTTCATGGTCGTTTTTTTCGTGGGCGCGCCCGCCGCAGGGGGACGATAACCGCGGCCCCGGCGGAGCCGGGGCGTCGTGCGGGCGCGCTAAGCTAAAGGGAAAGGGTCAGCCGGCCTCCGGGCCGTGGTAGTCGGCGAAGTTACGCGGCGTCTCGTAGAGCCGCACGCAGTGCAGGCGCCCGTGCTTGATGTGCGGGGCGATCTCGTTCCAAAAGGCGATCACGAGGTTTTCGGTCGAGGGTATCACCCCGCGCAGGAAATCGACCTCTTCGTTGAGATTGCGATGGTCGCATTTGTCCACGACCGCCATGTGCAAAATGCGCTTCAGCTCGCCCAGATCCATAAGGTAGCCGGTCTCCGGGTCGGGCGCGCCGCGCAGCGAGACCTCGAGCACGTAGTTGTGTCCGTGCCAGTGCGGGTTGGTGCAGAGGCCGTAGTGCGCCTCATTCCACTGCTGGCTCTTGGTGGGATTGTGCAGCCGGTGCGCCGCGTTGAAATGAACCTGCCGCGTGATCGTGACCACGCCGGCGAGCACGCGGGGTGCCGCCGCCCGCGCGGAGCGTGCGGTGGTCTTCTTGGTGACGGTTTTCTTCGGCATAGGGAGTAATCAGATAGCATAAATCTCTCCGGGGTCAATGCGCGGGCGCGTGCCCGGCGGAAATGATTTGTCGCCCGCCGGGCCGCCGCGCTTGCTGCGCGCGACTCATGGCCATGCGTTTTTCCATCCTCGGCTCCGGCAGCTCGGGCAACAGCGCCGTCCTCGTCACCCCGGGCGCGCGCATCTTGATCGACGCCGGCTTCTCCGCCCGAAAACTCTCCGCCCTGCTCGCCGCCGTCGGCGAATCGCTTGACCGCATCGACGCCGTCTTTCTCACCCACGAACACGGCGATCACGCCGCCGGCATCGAGGGCCTGAAGAAGTTTCCCGCGCTGCCGATCTTTGCCAATCCGGCAACCTCCCGCGCGGTGCAGGCCAAACTCGATCCCGCTCACCGGCCCGCGTGGCACCTCTTCGAGACCGGCGCCCGCTTCCGCTTTCGCGATCTGGAGATCGAGAGCTTCGCCGTGCCCCACGACGCCCACGATCCCGTCGGTTTCCGCTTCACCGGCGGCCGGTCCGACGATCTTTTCGACCCGCGCCGTTCCCTCGTCTACCTCACCGACCTCGGCCACGCCCCGCAGCACGTGCGCGAATATCTCCGCGCCTGCGACGTCGTCGTCGTCGAGGCCAACCACTGCTCCACCCTCCTGCAAGCGGACAACCGCCGCCCTTGGGCCACCAAGCAGCGTATCGCCGGCCGCCACGGCCATCTCTCCAACGAGGCTGTCCGCGAACTGTTGGCTTCCGTCGCCAGCCCGCCGTGGCGCCATGTCTACCTGACCCACCTCTCCCGCGATTGTAACTCCGCCCAGGCCATCGAAACCGCCCTCGCCGGCCTGCGTGGCTCGCTCGCGTCCTGCATGTTCTCCATCGTCGCGCCCGAGACCGGCACACCCTTTTACGAGCTGTAGCGGCGCTCGGCGTCACCGCTTTATCACCCGATTCGACCTCTCGCAGGCTCGTCAGCGGCCTGCCGAATGCTTTGCTTACCACGACATGACCACGCCGCCCCCTGTTCGCTTCCGCCACACCAAGATCATTTTCACCCTCGGGCCGGCCACCGAGAGCGAAGCCATGCTGGAAAAGCTCATCCTCGGCGGCGCCGATATCGTGCGCCTCAACATGGCCCACGCCAAACACGAGTGGACCCGCACCGTCATCCGCCGCATCCGCGCCGTCAGCGCCCGCCTCGGTCGCGAGGTCGCGGTCATGATGGACATCAAGGGCCCCGAGATTCGCACCGGCGACCTCGAGGTCCCCATCGAGTTGCAGGCCGGCGAGATTTTCGACTTCACCGTCAAGCCCGGCGCCGACCGCGAGAATTCCGAGGAGGTCCGTTCCGTCGACGTCAACTACCAGGACCTCGTCAACGACATCGAGGTCGGCGACACCGTCCTCGTCGACAACGGCCTCATCCGCCTCGAGGTCCTCGCCAAGGACCACGCCCACATCCGCTGCCGCGTCCTCATCCCCGGCGAGCTGAAATCCAAACGCCACATCAACCTCCCCGGCATCAAGGTGAACCTCCCGTCCTTCACCGAAAAGGACCGCACCGACTCCCTCTTAGGCCTCGAGGAGGGCATCGACTTCCTCGCCCTCTCCTTCGTCCGCTCCGCCGCCGACATCGCCCTGCTCCGCGATTTTCTCGCCGCGCAGAAATCGTCCGTCCGCATCATCGCCAAGATCGAGGACCAGTCCGCGATCACCAATCTCGATGAAATCATCCGCGCCACCGACTCCGTCATGGTCGCCCGCGGCGATCTCGGCATCGAGTGCCCGTTCGAGGAGCTGCCCGTCATCCAGCGCCGCGCCGTCCAGTCCTGCATCGCCCAGGGCAAGCCCGTCATCATCGCGACGCACATGCTCGAGTCGATGATCGGCCAGCCCGTCCCCACCCGGGCCGAGATCACCGATGTCGCCAACGCCGTCTACGAGCGCGCCGATTGCGTCATGCTCTCCGGCGAGACCACCATCGGCAAATACCCGTTCGAGTGCGTGCAGATGCTCGACAAGATTTCCCGCCGCATCGAACGCGAGGAAGCGCCCGACCTGCGCGAGCCCGCCGTCTTCGCCACCGAGCGCATGAAGGTCCTGCACTCCGCCGTCGTCCTCGCCAACGAGCTTCCCCGGTCGAAGCTGCTCACGTTCACCCGCCACGGTTTCATGGCCCACGGCCTCGCCGCGCTCCGCCCCGTGCAAGCGCCCATCCTCGCTTTCACTCCGCACCTCCCGCTCCTCCGTCAACTCCGCCTCCTCCGCGCCGTCGAGCCCTATCTCATGCCGTTCGCGGCCGAGCCCGACGCCACCATCGAGAACGCCCTCCTCGCCCTCCGCCGCCTCGGTCACGTCGCCCCCGGCGACAAAATCATCGTCGTCACCGACATCGTCTCCCAAGACCGCCTCGTCGACGCCATCCAGCTCCGCACCATCCGCTGAGTCCCGCTCCCGCGCGCCGCCCGCGCCCCTCCGCGCCCGACCGCTCCAACCCGGACTTGTCATCCCATCGATCTTCGCCACTTGGTTACTTCAGGCAGCCCTCCGCCGTCATTAACCGCAACCCCGCGCCGCGTATTCCGCACTCCTCACTCCGCATTCCGCATTCCCCACTCCCGCCCCCCATGCTTCGCCCCGCTCTACTCCGCACCGCCTTCGTCCTGCTTGCCGCCGCCCTCGCCCCGCTTTCCGCGCAGGAAGCCCGCCTCGGCAATCTCTCGACCCGTGCCCAGGTCGGCACCGACGCCAGCCAGATTTTCGCCGGCTTCGTCATCGGCCCCGGGGCCAACCGCACCGTCCTCATCCGCGCCGTCGGCCCCACCCTCGGGCCCGTGCCCTTCAACCTCGGAGCCGCCACCGTCCTCGCCAATCCCAGACTCACGCTCTCTAACTCCGACAACTCCGTCCAGATCGCCGCCAACGACGACTGGGGCACCCCGCTCGCCGGTGCCACCGCCGTCACCGCCGCCAATTTCAGCGCCCTCGGCGCCTTTGCCCTCCCGGCCAACTCCCGCGACTCCGCCCTGATCGCGACGTTACCCCCCGGCTCCTACAACGTGCAGGTCGGCGGCGTCGGCGGCACCAGCGGCATCGCCATCATCGAACTTTACGAGGTCGGCGCCACGCCCGGCTCGACCCGCCTCGCCAACATTTCCTCCCGCGCCGTCGTCGGCACCGGCGCTTCCGTGATGATTCCCGGCATCGTCATCTCCCCCGGCACCGGCACGCGCCGGCTCCTCATTCGCGCCGCCGGCCCCGCCCTCACCGCCCTCGGCGTTCCCGGCGCCCTCGCAGATCCCACGATCACCCTGACCAACCCGACCAACACCGTCACCTTCGCCTCCAACGACAACTGGGGCACGCCCACCGGCATCAACGCCGCCTCCGCCGCCTCCCTCGCCATCGCCTTCGCCAACTTCACCGGCTTCCCGTTCCCGGCCGGCAGCCGCGACTCCGCCGTCCTCGTCGATTTGCCCGCCGGCAGCTACACCGTCCAAGTCGGCGGCGTGGGCAACACCACCGGCATCGCCGTCGTCGAGGTCTACGACCTGACGCCCGCCACCCTGCCCACCGTCTCCGTCGTCGCGTCCAAGGCCACCAGCGACGAGTCCGGCACCAACCCCGGCGAATTCACCTTCACCCGCTCGGGCGACACCCTCAGCGCCCTCACCGTCGCCTACTCAGTCGGCGGCTCCGCCATCAACGGTTTCGACTACCCTTTCCTCCCCGGCACCGTCACCTTCGCCCCCGGCGTCTCCACCGTCCGCGTCCCGCTTTCGCCCAACCCCGACGTGCAGATCGAGGGCACCGACACCGTCGTCATCACGATCAGCGCCGGGAGCGGCTACGCCGCTTCCACCGCCAACGCCACCGTCTCCATCACCGACAGCCCGTCCACCCTTTACATCGCCTCGATCCGGCCGACCACCACGGCGAGCGGCGGCTCCACCGCTTCCGGGACGGCCACCATCCAGTTAAGTTCATCCGGCACTCTCGCTGCCGTCACCGTCGCCTTTTCCAACCTCAGCTCCGCCCAGACCAACGCCTACCTTGTGCTCGGGCCCAACGAGGACTTCGTCTTCGCTCTCCCTTTGAGTCAGGTCTCCGGCGTCCAATGGACGTTTGCCCCCACCGCCTCCTACTCCAGCGCCGCCCTGATCAGCGCCCTCAGATCCGGTAGTATCTCCGTCCGCCTTGATTCGGCCCGCTACCCCAACGGTGAGGTCAAGGGCTCCTTCATCGTCAGCTCCGGCACGCGTGTTTTTAGCCCGCCCGCCGCCCCGCCCGCTGTCGCCCTCTCCGCCGTCACCGCCACCGACGCCGCCCGCTTGCTCACGCAAGCCACCTTCGGCCCCAAGAAGTCCGAGATCGACGCCCTCACCGGCGGCAGCATCGACACCTGGCTCACCGCCCAGCTCGCCCTCCCCTTCACCTCCCACCGCACCGCCACCGTCTTCGACCGCACCACCTACGGCGGCAGCGGCAGCTTCACCAACTGGAACGCCATCCACCCGCCCAACCGCCAATCCGCTTGGTTCCGCACCGTCCTCACCGCCCCCGACCAACTCCGCCAACGCGTCGCCTTCGCCCTCAGCCAGATCCTCGTCGTCTCCGATATCTCACTCGGCGGCGACAACTACGCCGAGCCCCTCGCCAATTACTACGACATCCTCGGCAACGGTGCTTTCGGCAACTTCCGCACCCTCCTAGAAAACGTCACCCTCAGCCCCATCATGGCCGAGTATCTGAGCTCCCTGCGCAACGCCAAGGCCACGTTCAATCCCGACGGTGCCGTGCTCACCACCCCCGATGAGAACTACGCCCGCGAGGTCATGCAGCTCTTCACCATCGGCCTCGAGCAACTCCAGCCCGACGGCACCTACGCCCTCGACGCCTCCGGCCTGCCCGTTCCCACCTACGACCAGACCACCATCACCGAGATGGCCAAGGTCTTCACCGGTTGGGCCTACCCTTCGGCCAACCCCAACGCCTTCCGCACCGCCGGCTCCAACTTCTACAGCCCGCTGCAGCTCTTCCCCGCGTTCCACGACGACACCGTGAAGAACCTCAGCCCGGTCAGCGCCACGCCGATTCCCGCCGGTCAGGGCGGCATCACCGATCTCAGGCTCGCTCTCGACGCCCTCTTCACCCACCCGAACACCCCTCCGTTCATCTCCAAGCTCCTCATCCAGCGGCTCGTCACCAGCAACCCCAGCCCGGCCTACGTTTACCGCGTGGCCC
>JBDNFZ010000281.1:0-9100 GCA_041689555.1 Opitutaceae bacterium
GCGGGCCGGAATGATTGGTCGAAGAAGAATTTATTGGTGAGGTTATCGACTCTGAGTGACATGTCCGCGGTGAACTTGCCGATCACGATTGGGTAACCGATCAGCGCGTCTGCTGTGGCGACACGATCTTCGTAGATCGGGGCCGACCAGCTCGGATGCACATGGACTGAACCCACCAGGCGTCCACCGAAGCCGACATATCCGCCCTTCAGTCCGCCGGAGACGAACGTGTATTTATTCCAAAGCGTGTAGGTGTGCTCGGGCGCACCGTTCAGACGGGTTCCTTGCTGACGAACATCCTGCGCCACGAGGGTGCGAGCCTCCCAGATTCGGGAATAGCCGAGGACGATTTGGTAGTTGCGGATCGGCGTGTAGATCAGATCGAACTCTCCGCCGGCGGACTTTGCCTTACCCGCAACATTGAAAATCGGGCTGATGCCGGTCGCCGCTTCGGTGGCGAAATCCCGCAGCGCCACGTTTTTTTGTTCTATTTCGTAGATGGAGATCGATCCCGAAATCTTGCTCTCGAACATATCGACTTTGACGCCGAACTCGGTGTTGTTCTCCAGCGTGGGCTCAACCAACCGGCCTCGTCCATCGACAATGTAGTTGGGCCGGAAACTTGCGCCGTAACTGCCAAAAACCGATACGCCATTGACTCCCGGAACGTGTGCGAGGAGGCCGTATTGAGGCGTAAATTTACTGGGCTTCAGAGTGCCCTGCTTAGCGTAGTTTTGGCGACCGCCGACGAAGAGATGGAGCTGCTCTTTGAATGCATCCATCTGATCGATGAAATAATACGACTGCTCCCGCGTGATTGTGTAGGGAGCAGCAAAGTTGAACCCGTTGGGATTGGCGGCCAAGACGTTGCTCACGATTTTTTGGTCAATGCCACTGCGCGGATTATAGATCACCCGCGTGCCGTTCATGAAGAGGTTCCGGGTGCGTGTGTCGCGGTATTCGAATCCTGCCAGCGTGTGGTGATTCACTCCGAAGGTGCTGAATTGGCCGACCAGTTCATGGATGGTATCGAAGAAGACATTCTTTCCCGCGCCCATTTGGGGTGGATCGGAAATTTTCAGTCCCCCGATACCGGCAATGGGACGGAATGTAGATTGCCGCGCATAGTCGAATTTTTCTCGGTAACCGTAGTAAAAACTGCGCCAATCCAGGTTGTCCGTAATACGGTATTTTGCCTCGACGAAGAAGGTGTTGCGATCGCGATTTTCGTAGGCTTGAGACCCCTGGATGTTGGCGCGATAGCCGCGGGGATACATGATAGTATTAACGTTCACCACTTCGGTGGGAGTGGCTGCGGGATAACGTAGTCGAGCCAACCAAACGGCTGTCGTTTCGCCCTCCTGGGGATATGCGGCGGGGCGGGCGAGACCTTTTGCATCGTAGAGCGTCTCAGCCTCCTGTTGTTTCGCCAAAAAGTCGGGATTGGTAAAAGTAAGGTGCTGCTCCGCATAGCCGTCGCGCTGCACCTGCTCGAAGTTAAAATTTACGGTGAGCTTTTCGGTGGGACGGAACTCCAGTCCAAATTGAATCACGTCATCCTTGACGGAGTTGTCGTCGACCCAGCCATTACGGTCGAGCTTCGTATAGCTAAACAGGTAGGCGAGTTGCCGGTCGATCAACGGACCGGTGGTCCGAAGCTAACCATACTTGCGATCAAACGAACCGTAACCGACGTCGACGTTTGTCTGTTGGTTGAACTTCGGCCGGCGCGACATGACATTCACCACGCCGCCGGCGCTCGCCCGACCTTGAAGAACGGAGACGGGACCCTTCACCACCTCGATGCGTTCGGCGTTGTAGGTCATGAAATCGCCGGTTCCGCCGCCGCTCAGTTCGGATCCGTCGTTCTTGATGATGGAACTGAAACCGCGACCGAAAACCTGTTGGTAGTCGGTGGAGATTCCGGTGACGTAACGAAGCGCGTCGCGAAGTTCGGTGAGGTTCTTGTCCTTGAGGAAATCCTCCGTGAGGATCGAAATGCTCAGAGGCGTGTTGATGAGAGCTTGGCCCGAGCCGGTCGCGGTCATCGAATTTGCCGCACGGTAACCGTAGTCTTTTTTACTGTTAACCGAGAAGGGATCGAGCTGGACCGCATCTTCGGCGCGAGCCTTGGCGGCAGTTGGCGTGGGCGCAGTTTGCGCCATGAGCGATGTCGTCGCTCCGATTAGAGACACGGCAAAGCGAAAGCTGCGCCGGAGACCTAGCGGGTTTGTAATCATATTAGGGTGAAGGAGGACAGGTGACTATAGCATACCGGCGTGCCGGAGCGTTAGTCATTTTCCGACGGGTGGCGCGGTCAAAAACGACCTGCCGCGAAAACGCCGACTACATTACCAAACGCTTCGGATCGACCAATCCCTCGGAGAATTTCGGATTAAACGGACGGACGTTGCTGTATTCGAAGGCGGAGAATGCTTTCGGCAGTGAGTCCTGTAATTGCATCGCGGCGCGAAACGCCTGGGGAGTGAGGCCGACGAACTTCCGAAATACTTTCCCGAAGTGGCTCTGGTCCTGAAACCCGACCATGAAACCCACCTCCCCGACGGCAAATCGCGATGTTTGCAGCAGGCGACGGGCATGATCGACGCGAACCCGATGGAGGTATTCGATGACGCCGAATCCGATCGTGCGTTTGAACGTGCGACTCAGGTAGTCGGCATTGCACTTATGCCCAGCCGCCAGATCGCCGACCTGAATCTCCTCCGCATAATGCCGGTTGATGTGGGTGACCACGTTGCGGACCAAAGACGACATCGCGCCATTCCAAGTCGAGAACTGGGCTCCTGGTCGTGTGCGATAACGGCCCACAGGAACGCCGATGCTCTCGACGATACATTTCGTCAAGTCGATGACCAGATCGAGCCTTTGCCAAAGGCGAGGAAGATCGGATGCCGCCACGCGGGGTGCCGACTCCAGCGCCGCGTGATATCCCGCAGGGACGAAGCCATGCCGGCGGCAAAACGCCTCTATCCGGCGCCGAGCGAGGTCTTCAGTCCCTTTCAGGACAAACGAGCCGTAGTAGAAAATACCGAGCACGGTTTCCTGAAAGACCAGCGGCTTGACCAAGTCCGTCAGCCCCAGATGGCACTGGCCTGCAAATCCCTGTTTCCGGCGAATAGCGACGCGGTTCACGGCCATCTTATTGCGGACGCAGTGCTGGTGCGAATCGGGGTTTGCCTTCGCAAACATGCAAAACCTGCACGTATGGATTCGAAAATGATAGGGAAGCCCGAGCTGCGGATTATCCAATGAAACTCCGGTAAGATCCTCAAAACTGATCAGGGCGGGGGAAATCTCCGATGCTTGGGCGAGCAGGCGGGCCAGCATCGATTCCGCGTTTTCCCGATAGGCAGTTGCTATCGGCATTTGGGGTGAAGCCTCATGCATGGGGTTGGTTGAGGACGTTTCTAAATTTGAGCCTAGTCTCGCAACTAGTAAAAGCAAAAGGACCCCCAGGCCGTCATTTTCCGACCTGCTTATCGTCTATTTCCGACCACACTTGACGCGGCTCAGTGGACCGGCAACCGAAAAGCTGCTCAACGCGCAGCTTCATTTTGGCATGCTGGTCTTCACAGCGATATGGTTGGCTCGTGGCTTCATTCTGGGTTGGGTCCAAGTTAGTTCCTCACAAATGATACTAAGCAAGGCGGCCGGAAGGCGAATCGTGATAAGAGAGACGCTTACTGTTTGGAGGTCAGCCTCCGCCACGCCGTGATCGAGCGGCGCAGCATCGTCTCGGGGTCGCCCCTAATGTTGTAGCACTGCAGACCGATCGGGCCGCGGTAATCGGCGCGATCAAGTTGCCCGAGAAACGCGGCGATATCGAAGGATCCTTCGTCGAGTGGTCGAATGAGTTCGTCCCAGCCGCCGGAGCGGTCCGCACCGTTGATCGAAACGAGCGCCAGGTGCGGCGCGCAGAGTTGTATGATGGAGCCCATCCGGTCCGCATTTCCCGCGGCGAGCTCGTGGCAGAGATTGATCGTCAGGCTGACGTTGGGTCGCTTCGCCTGTCCGATGATTCTCAGGGCGTCCTCCGCCGTAGCGACGAAGAAGCCCTTGTGCGGATACAGGACGATACGCACGCCATGGAGGGCGGCCGCGTCGGCGAGTTCGCGTATAATTGCGACCGCGCGTTCGTCGTTCGGGGCCTTGCCCTGAACGGTAAGCCAGACCGCAGTGTCGGAGGCGGCCAGTTGGGGTAACGACTCCACGAGTTGCGGGTCGCAGGCGGCAGGCCGGTCGACGTAAACCGGCACATAGACATTGAAAATGCGCAGCCCAACGGCCTTGAAGGAGGCCTGGCGCGCGGTGAGATCGTTGACTCCGGTATAGCCGATGCCAGCATAACCGAGTTCTTTCAGCACGGCGGCCTGCTTTTCCGGCTCCCACTTCTGCACGCGGCCGGCACCGTTATCAAAGGCGAAGAAAGGGTTGCTACGACCGGCATCCGGAGAGGCGGACGCGCCGGACGCGAGGATCATCATGGCGGTGGGGATCAGGCGGAGGAGCGAGGGCATGACGCAGAGTTGGGTTAGAGGCTCCATGGGCCGCGCAATGGGCGGCTGAGCAGGCGGTTGGCCTCGTCGCTGTAGGGGAATTTCTCCTTCACCGGGTCCCACTTGAACTTGCCGCCGAGTTTGGCGGCGAGGTAGGCGATCTGCGCCATGCTCGCGGCGCGGTGGCCCACTTCGGCGGGGATGATGGTCTCGCGGCGGCTCTTCACGCAGGCGATGAAGTCCTCCTTTTCGTCGACCATCGGGAGCGAGACGTCGCCCGGGCCCGGCTTCCATTTCAAAAGCTCGGGCTTGCTTGCCTTGAACCCGTCGGATTTGAACCACGTGTTCTCGATCCAACCTTCCGAGCCTTCGACGCGCAAGCTCGCGGTGCCCCCATCGTTGTAGTCGACTTCGACGCCGTTGGCGTAGCGGTAATGCACCGCGAAGTTCCGCGGCACGTTCCAAAGCGAATTGGCGGGAAAATCAGCGCGGGCGGTCACCTCTACCGGGCCGGTGCGCTCGGTGTCGAGCGCCCACTGGGTGATGTCGAGCATGTGGCCGCCCCAATTGTTGATGTTGCCCAGATTGTAGTCGGTGATCTGGAACCAGCCGGGATTCTCGTCCGCGACATAGCCGAGCCCGCCGCGGGGGAAGTGAACCCGCTGCTGGGTGTAGGGATGTGCGGGAGCCGGACCTTGCCAGAGTTCGTAGTTTAGATCCGGCGGCACCGGCATCGGCGGCGGGAAGCCGGCGATCGGATTCGGGTTGCGCGGCACCGTGGCGATCACGCGCTGCACTTTGCCAATGCCACCGTTGCGGACGATTTCACAGAGGCGGGGGAAACGCGGATTGGAGCGGACTTCGGTGTCGGTGCGGAAGATGCGGCCGTGTTTCTTCATCGCCTCCACGATGGCGCGGCCTTCCGAAACGGTGAGGGAAATGGGTTTTTCGAGGGCGACGTCCTTCCCCGCGCGGGCCGCGGCGATGGCCATGACGGCGTGCCAATGGTCCGGAGTGGAGATCATCACGGCGTCGATGTCGGGACGCGCGAGCAGTTCTCGGAAGTCCTCATAGACGTCGCAACCCCTGTAAATGCCCGAGGCCTTCGCCTCCGCATAGGTTTCGTTGACCTTGTCGCGGGCTTTTTCGACGCGCCAGCGGTCGACGTCGCAGAGCGCTACGACCTGCACGTCTGGCATGGCAAGGAACATCGGCAGGTTGGCGTAGAACACCTGCCGACCCGTGCCGATGAAACCGATATTGACGCGGTTGCTGGGGGGCGTGGTGCCATTGGCGCCGAAGATTCGGCACGGGACGATGAGAGGGGCGGCGCAAGCGGCGACGGCGGTGCGTTGGAGAAAGGAGCGGCGAGTGAGCGCAGGGGAGCGATTCATGGAGGGAGGAAAAGGCGGCGCGGCGGGGGTTGGTCGACGGGTGAAGGAGGACGGATCTCCCGCTGAAAATCCTTCGTCTGCACGTTTGAAATTCGCCGGCGCAGGTCGAAAATAGGGCAAACTTGCGCCGGTCAGGCTCGGTGGGTCTTGTCGCGGACGCTCACGATCTCGCTCTGGCTCACGGTCCCTCTCAAATCGACCGCGTGCGGGAAGCCCCAGGGAGTCGAGCAACACGACGACGTTGTCAATTCGAGCCGGATCGTTGTCGGGGATTATCATCGTGCGGGTTCTAGCAGAGACTGCGTATGTAGGTAAATTCGCTGGGAGATCGCGCTGGTTAGCGCGCGGAAATTGCGCCGAAACGGTCATCGGCAGGGTTGAAATAGAAAAACCGGACGCTGGGCACGTCGCTGAGATAGTTGCACAATCTCCGGCTGAACCGTTAGTAGAAATCCGTCCCGTGATTCGTTTGATTCCGCATTGCTGCGAAGATGCCGTGCCTTTCTTCAAGAATCCAATCCGGCTGATTCCGACCTGAGGTTAGTCCCCTCCCTACCTTTTTCGGATCCTAAATTGTGATGGCAGCTCCAGTCCCTTTACCATCGCCCATCGCCATGCCACAGAATCAAACGCCTTCGTCCTCGAATCCCGTGCCCGACGCACAACCGGGTTTGCCCGCGAAAGCACAAATCTACGGTCTGGATATTGGCGGCACGAAATGCGCGGTGGGCACATTGCGGAAAGGGAGGGTCGAGGAGATCGCGCGTTTCCCGACGGAGGAATTCGAACTCTCGTTTCGCAAGATCGTCGCGGCGATCGCTCCGATGATTGGAGTCGGCACCGCAAAACCGATTTTCGGAATTTCCTGCGGAGGACCGCTCGACGCCAAGAACGGCGTAATTGTTTCACCGCCAAACCTCCACCCCAGTTGGCACGGCGTCGCCATCGCCGGTCGGCTGACACAGCATTTCGGCGGCCGCGCGTTTTTGATGAACGATGCGAACGCATGCGCGTTGGCCGAATGGAAATTCGGCGCCGGGCGCGGGGCGTGCAATATGGTCTTCCTCACTTCGGGCACCGGTATGGGCAGCGGATTAATCCTTACCGGCCAACTCTACGAGGGCACGACCGGCGATGCCGGGGAAATCGGCCATGTGCGACTGCGCGCCGACGGTCCCGTCGGCTACGGCAAAGCGGGCTCGGCGGAAGGATTCACGAGCGGCGGCGGTATCGCTCGTCGTGCGGCAGCGCTCATTGCAAGGACGCCGGGCCCCAAGCCCGTCTGGGCCGAGGCCGTAGATCCGATCACTGCCAAACTTATCGCCGAAGCCGCACGCGGCGGCGACGCTCTCGCCTTGGAAATCATGCGTGAGGCCGGCGAACATTTTGGCGAGATGCTCGCGATCCTGATCGACCTGTTTAACCCCCAACGAATCGTGCTCGGCGGATTCTTTCCCTTGTGTCGCGACCTGCTCGAGCCCGCGATTCAAATGGTGCTCGAGCGCGAGGCGTTGCCCGGACCGCGTGCTGCCTGCGCCATCGTTCCGTCAAGCTTGGGCGAAACCATCGGAAGCCACGGAGCGATTTCCGTAGCGCTGCATCACTCGGAGGCAAAATGAACCACGACCACATCCGCGATCTTATCGAACGGGCGCCGGCACTGGCGCCATTGCAGGCAACCATCGTGGCTACATTCGATGTCATACGCGAATCGCTTGCCGCCGGTGGAAAAATCCTGCTCTGCGGCAATGGCGGCAGCGCCGCCGATGCTGATCACTGGGCCGGCGAGCTGCTCAAAAGCTTCAAACGGAAGCGCCCCCTTTCCGCCGCGGAAAGGTCTGGGCTGCCCGATGATCTCGCGACGCAGCTTCAGGGCGCGATGCCCGCGATTCCGTTGATCGGCTTCCCTGCGCTCGCCAGCGCCTTCGCCAACGACGTCAACGGTGACTTCGTCTTCGCCCAGCTCACCCACGCCCTCGGCCGTCGCGGCGATGTCTGGATAGGACTTAGCACCTCTGGCAACGCCCGCAACGTATGCGCCTCCGCCCGAGTCGCCCGCGCCCGCGGCTTGAAAGTCGTCGGGCTCACCGGCGCGACGGGAGGAGACCTCGCAGCCCTTTGCGACATTTGCATCCAAGTCCCGACGCACGAAACTTTCCTCGCCCAAGAGTATCACCTTCCGATTTATCACTGTCTTTCGTTGATGCTTGAGGACGAATTTTTTTAGGCAGTCATGTGCGATGCAGAAATTCGAATCGCTTACACCGCGCATGGATAATGCAATTGCGCATACCACCGAGGTGTTCCCGTTGGAGCATTTTCATGGTCGCTGGCCAAGTTCTTTCCAGATCTCTGCAACTCGCTCGACGCCAAGTTCCGGATAGTTGGCGCGCGCACGGTCATGCCATGGAGCTGATGCGACAAAGCGAAATGAAGCTCACCATGGGCGTCTACACTGACGTGGCCCAGCTTCCGATGATCGCGGAAACTGCCCTGCTTCCATCCTTGAGCCTGCCGAACACCCCGGTCCCGCGGCCCCAGCCCCAGGACAAACCGGAATTGAAGGCACGCGGAGATGCGCACGAGGATGCACAAATAGGGGTCGCGGAGGGTCTCAAGCTGACGCTTCCTGACGCGGCAGGGCAGAATCCTGAACTGAATAACTCCATGGGGATTTGTGTTTTGAGACATAAAAAAGCGCCCAGTGACGCAACTGGACGCTTTTCTAAAATGGAGCGGGCGAAGAGACTCGAACTGCTGCGCTCCCTTTTGCAGTCATGCATCGGGGAAGAAACTTACAAATGCGTCATGGAGGCCGGTGCACAAGGAGGTGCACACGCCGAAAATGCGCCGGAAATTGACCCCAACTTGGAGTCGTGGCTGGCGGAGATGGAAGAGGTCATCGCAGCCTGGCCAAAGATCGAGCCGACCGTGCGGACGGGCCTGTTGGCCATCGTCCGCTCCCACCACGGTTCTGTAGCGCGCATATCCGCGAATCGATTGGCATAGGCGCAAAAATTTATGTCGTCGGATTTCAGAGTCGCCACGACGCGCGAGCGCAGAATCGGGTGATTGAGAATCGCCCGGGCGATCCAAGAAAAATTCGTCCCGCCCCACAAGGGCGACACATCGTCCACCGACCGAGTCCTATTTCAGCGCGGCGATTTCTTGCAGCTTTCGGCGCAGGCC
>JBDNFZ010000282.1:0-7077 GCA_041689555.1 Opitutaceae bacterium
GCGTATTACCGGAAAAAGTTCGCCCGGCCGGCGTCGGCCTGAACGATTTGCCGTAACTTTGGCCGCTCCGGCGGGGTTAAAACCCGCAAACCACCATGAACATCCTCTCCCTTCTCCCCGTGTGCGCCTTGCTGGCCGTGCTCCCCGTCTCGCTGACCGCCAAGATCGAGCGCGTCGTCGAAAAGTCCTTCATGGTCACGCCCGGGGGCACGCTGCGCGTCGAGACCGAGGGCGGCGCGATCCGTGTGCAGCCTTCCGCCGACGGCATGGTGAAGATCACCGCCCGCCAGCGCATCCGCGCCGGCACCGACGCGGAGGCCGATGAAATTTTGAAAAAGCTCACGCTGACGATGAGCGCCGAGGGCGCCGATGTGACGGCGACGGCCAAGTATGAGCGCCCGATCACCGGGATGCGCTGGGGCGCGAATCCGGTCGAGGTGGAATTTATCGTCACCGTGCCGGCGCAGTATTCGGCGAAGTTGAAGACGGCCGGCGGCGACATCGTCGTGGGCGATCTCGACGGCCGGGTCGAGGCGCGGACCTCGGGGGGAAACGTGAAGCTCGGGAAAATCACCGGCGAGATCGACGCCCACACCTCCGGCGGCAACGTCACTCTCGTCGAGGGGCGGGCGGCGGCGACGTTGCGCAGCTCGGGCGGCGATATCGCGATCGGCCGCGCGGCCGGGCCGACGACGGTCTCCACCTCGGGCGGCAACATCAAGGCGGAGCAGGTCGAGCAGGTGTTCGAGGCGAAGACCAGCGGCGGGAATGTCACGGTCGCGTTCGGCGGCGAGCTGCGCGGAGATTGCGTGCTCAGCACCTCGGGCGGGCGGGTGAAGGCGAGCGTCGACGCCACGACGGCGTTCCGGTTGGACGCGTCGACGAGCGGCGGGAGCGTGGAGGCGGCGGGCTTTACGATCACGTTGGAACAGGGCGGCAGCGGAAAGAGCCGGTTGGTCGGCGCGGTCAACGGCGGCGGTCCTGTGCTGAAGCTGCGCTCAAGCGGCGGCGATATTGTTTTGGCGAGGCGTTGAATCGGCCGCGCGCGGCACGCGCCCGCAGTCCGTAATTTCACGCATGCGGCCGTGCTTGTTCCGCATGGGCGCAACGCGGAGGCTCTGCGTCCCCAATGAACCTGCGATTACTTCTGCTGACCGGATGCCTCGCGCTCGCGCTGCTTCACCCGGCGGCGGCGGTCGAGCGCACGGCGAAGCGAAGTTTTCCGATCCAACCCGGGGCGACCGTGACGGTGGACACCTACCGGGGCGCGATTTTTATCGAGCAGGCCGAGGGTAACGAGGTGAGGGTCGAGGTGCGGATGGAGTTTCCGACGGAGAAAGAGGAAGAAGCCGCCAAGGCAAACGAAACATTGAAACTTGAAATGGAGCCGGCGGGCGGCGGGGTGCTCATCCGGGCGAGGAATCCCCGGGAGTTCCGGGCGATCTTCACTTGGGAGGAAAGCAAACGAATCGATCTGACCTTCCGCGTGTGGGTGCCGGCGGGCATGACGGTCGAACTGGCGAACCTCGACGGCTCGGTGACGGTCGGCAACCTCACGGGCAGCGTGGTCGCGAAGACGAGGGCGGGAACATTGTTCTGTCGGCGGATTGACGGCCCGATCCGGGCGACGGTCGAGGCGGGCGATATCGTGATCTCGCGCTGCACGGGAGCTGTCGATCTTAGGGTCCGGCGCGGCACCATTACGACCGGGACGCTCCTCGGGCCCGCGACCTTGCGAAACGACAGCGGCGAGATCGAGGTCGCGAGCGCTTACCGGGGGATCACGGCGAAGACATCGGCCGGCGACATCAGCGTGGGCCTGCAACAGGGATTTTCCGGCGAGACCGAAATCGAGGCCGACGGCGGTAACATTCTGTTGCGCGTCGATCCCTCGGCCGCGCTTTCGGTGGCGGCCTCGGCGAGTTGGGGCCGAGTGCGGACGGCGTTGCCGTTTGCCGTGACGGCCGGGGCGGTGGGCAAACGGAGCCTGTCCGCGAACCTGAACGGCGGAGGCCCGGCGGTGAGATTGCAGGCGTCGGGCGGGCAGGTGCGGATAGAAGGGCAGAGCGGGTTTTTCGATCTGAAAGAAGAGCGTTGAGCGACGGGGTGGCCCGCCCAGCTTGGGCGCATGACCCTGATCGACACGCACACCCATATCGAATCGTTTGCCGGGCGCGGCGAACTGGCGGCCGTGCTGGACAGGGCGGCGCAGGCAGGGGTGGGGGAAGTGATCGCCATCGGCACGGAGCCGGAGGACTGGAAGTTGAATCGCGACATGGCGGCGGCGGAGGGGGCACGCGTGCGCTACACGGTGGGGTTGCACCCGTGCGCCGTGGACGCGGCCTGGGAAAAGGCGGTGGGTGGGATCGAGGATTTTTGGCACGGCGCGGCATCGAAGCCGGTGGCACTCGGCGAGTGCGGACTGGACCGGTTTCATCTGCCGAAGGACGAACCGGCGAGGGCGGCCGAGATCATCGGGTGGCAGCGGGAGGCGTTTCGCGCGCAGCTGGAGATCGCGCGACGGCTCGGGAGCCCGTTGGTGGTGCATTCGCGGGGGGCATTCCGAGAGTGCGTGGAGCTGATCGACGCGAGCGGCGTGGCGTGGGAGCGGGTGGTGTTCCATTGTTTCACCGAAGGCGTCGCGGAGATGGAGGCGTTGAACCGCCGGGGGGGCTGCGGGTCGTTTACCGGCGTGCTGACCTACAAATCGGCCGAGAATGTGCGGGCGGCGGCGCGGGCGCAGGGCTTGGGGCGGTTGATGCTCGAGACGGATGCGCCCTACCTGACGCCGATGCCCCATCGGGGAAAATCGAATGAACCCGCCTACCTGCGGCACACGGCGGAGTATGCGGCGACGATGTTCGGCATCAGCGTCGAGGAAATCGCGGCGAGGACGACGGCGAACGCGCGGAGGTTTTTCGCCCTCTAGCCGCCGAAAAATCCAGAACCCGCGTCCCTTTCGGCGTGGTGTCGGCGAACCCCGAAGACCCGTTCAGGCCTCGTCGAACTTCTTGGCGAAGAGGGCTTCCAACTCGGCGAGCATCAGGGGCGCGTCTTCGCCGGTGGCGATGAACTTGACCTTGGAGCCCTTGCAGGCGGCGAGCATCATGAGGCCCATGATGCTCTTGCCGTTGACCTGCTCCTCGTCCTTTTCGACGAAGACCTCGGCTTTGAACTTGTTGGTGATCCGCACGACCATCGCCGCCGGACGGGCGTGGATGCCCATCTTGTTCTGCACGATCAGCTCCTTGGTGAGAGGCTGGGCCGCAGCGGGTGTGGTGTCGGTCTTATTCATGGATGAGTGTCGAGAGGGACCGGAAAACTTCGGCAAGGTTGCCCCGGCTTGCAACCCCAAAGCCAGCCGCTACCGTGTCACCCGATGCCGAAAATCGCGCTGATCGTCCCCTGTCGACTAGAGTCTACAAGGTTCCCCCGCAAGCTTTTGCACGAGATCAAGGGTAAGCCATTGCTGGTTTGGGTGGCCGAGCGGATCGCGCGGGAGGCGCCGGAGTTGCCGCTGTTTTTCGCTGTCGACCACCCGCTTTTGCGCGAATGCGTGGAGGCGCAGGGCTTTCGGGCGATCATGACGCGCGGCGATCACGCGAGCGGCACGGACCGGATCGCGGAGGCCAACCAAAGCATCGGCGCAGACCACGTGATCAACGTGCAGGCGGACGAGCCGATGGTGTCGGCGCGGCAAATCCGGGTCTTGGCGAAGCTGATCGCGGGGCCGGCGGATATGGCGACGCTGGCCACGCCGTTTACGACGGCGGCGGACTTTGCGAATCCGAACCAGGTCAAGGTCGTGCTCGCGCCGGCGACGCGGCGGGCGCTGTATTTTTCGCGGTCGCCGATTCCGTATGCGCGCGACGCGGCGGGGAAGGTCGACGACGCCTGGGTGCGGGCCAACCCATGTTTTCGCCACCTCGGGCTCTACGCCTACAAGGCGGAGTTGCTGGCGAAATTTGCCAGCCTACCGGCGGGGCGGCTGGAGCAGATCGAGAAGCTGGAGCAGCTCCGCGTGCTGGAAAACGGTTTCAGCATCGCCTGCGACCTGACCGACGATCCGACCATCGGCGTGGATACGCCGGAGGACGCGGAGAAGTTTGCGCGTTGGCTCGGGTGAAAACGAATCCGGAACTCAGGGATTCACGAGCCGGAGATTCAGTTCTCCGGCTTTCCCGAATGGCGCATCAAATTTTCCCGGCTTTGCGGGCTTCCACCATTTTGTAGAAGTCCACGAAGAGCGCTTCGGCGTCGTTCGGGCCGGGGGCGGCCTCGGGGTGGTATTGGACGCTGAAGACGGGGAGCTCGGTGTGGCGGAGGCCCTCGACGGTGTGGTCGTTGAGGTTGATCTCGGTGACCTTGGCGCCGTTTTTCTCCAAGCTGGCGGGGTCGGTGGCGAAACCGTGGTTCTGCGCGGTGATGGAGACCTTGCCGGTCTCGAGGTTCTTGACGGGCTGGTTGCCGCCGCGGTGGCCGAACTTGAGTTTAAACGTGGTGCCGCCGAGGGCGTGGGTGAGCATTTGGTGGCCGAGGCAAATGCCGAAGATCGGGTATTCGGGCAGGAGCTTCGTCACGGTTTGGTGGACGTAGCCGAGGGCGGCGGGATCACCGGGGCCGTTGGAGAGGAAGACCGCGTCCACGTGATGTTCGCGGACCTGCTCGGCGGTGGCGGTGGCGGGGAAGACTTGGACGTCGAAGCCGTGGCGGACGAGCTTGCGGAAAATGGTGTGCTTCGCGCCGAAATCGAAGGCGGCGACCTTGAAGCGTTTCGCGGGGGCGACGGGGGCGTTGAAGGTGGTGCCGACCGGGAGGTAGGCGGCGTTGTAGTTGCCGGGGTCGCCGGCGGACCAGAGGTAGGGCTCGCGGCAGGTGACATCCTTGACGTAGTCGCTGCCGGCCATGTCGCGCCAGGCGCGGGCGCGGGCGACGGCTTCATCGTCGGAGAGGGGCAGGGTGCTGAGGCAGCTCTTCATCGCGCCATCGACGCGGAGTTTTTTGGTGAGGGCGCGGGTGTCGATCTCGGCGAGTCCGGGGATGCCGTGCCGCGCGAAGTAGGCGTCGAGGGAGATTTCGCTGCGCCAGTTGGAGACGACGGGGGATAGCTCGCGGATGACGAAGCCGGCGCACTTCGGCCCGGAGGATTCCTCGTCGGCGGCGGTGAGGCCGTAGTTGCCGACCTGCACGGCGGTCATGGTGACGATCTGGCCGAAGTAGGAAGGATCGGTGATGATCTCCTGATAGCCGGTCATCGACGTGTTGAAAACGCACTCGCCGGCGATCGTGGCGGCGGCGCCAAACGCGCGACCGCGAAACACGCTGCCATCTTCGAGAGCCAGGACCCCGGGTTTGAACGTGGACATTAAAGCCGAAAGAAAAGAAGTCGCGGTGCGGGTGCCAAGGGTTTTGTGGGCGATGGGAACGCTTGGTGGCGGTTTTTCCGCAAAGATCGGCCATTCGGTGATCTTTGCTGGCCGTTTGACAGCGTTGGTTAGGGGCCTAATCGTCCCGCTTCCCTAATTATCGATGCCCTACACTGAAGACCGCTCAGCCTGGTATGAAGGCCAAGGCCTCTGGCAGCACGTCCCCGCCACCGATTGGAACGACTGGGTGTGGCAACTGAAAAACCGGCTCACGAGCCTGGCCCAGTTGGAAGAGCATATGACGCTTACGCCCGACGAGCGGGCGGGTTGCATCTTCGCCAGCCAAAAGCTCGCGCTCGCGATCACGCCGTATTTTTTCAACCTGATCGACCGTGACGACCCCGACTGCCCGGTCCGCAAGCAAATCATCCCCCGCGGCGGCGAGACGGTCGTGAGCGAGGAGGAGATGCTCGACTCGCTCGGAGAGGACGAACACTCGCCGGTGCCCGGGCTTGTTCATCGCTACCCGGACCGCGTGCTGTTTCTGGTGACGGATCGTTGCGCCGCCTATTGCCGCTACTGCACGCGGAGCCGGTTGGTCTCCAACGCGCAGGACTATAATTTCCACCCCGAATACGAGGCGGGCCTGCAATATATCGAGTCCCACCCGGAGGTCCGCGACGTGTTGCTCTCGGGCGGCGATCCGCTACTGTTGTCCGACAAAAAACTCGATCACCTCCTCGGTCGCCTGCGCGCGATCAAGCACGTCGAATTCATCCGCATCGGCTCGCGCATCCCGGTATTTTTGCCCCAGCGCATCACCCCGGCGTTGTGCGAGATCTTCAAAAAACACGGTCCGATCTGGATGAGCATCCACACGAACCATCCCAAGGAGGCCACGGCGGAGTTGCGCGACGCGTGCGAGCGGTTGTCGTTCGCCGGCGTCCCGCTTGGCAACCAGAGCGTGTTGCTCAAGGGCATCAACGACGACGTCGAGGTGATGACGGCCCTCGTGCACCGCCTGCTGCGGATGCGGGTGCGGCCCTACTATATCTATCAGATGGACCTGATCACGGGGGGTGCGCATTTCAAGGTGGATGTCCGGAAGGGCATCGAGATCATCCGTGCGCTTCGCGGTCACACGACCGGTTACGCCGTGCCCCAATACGTGATCGATGCCCCCGGCGGCGGCGGCAAGGTGCCGATCAATCCCGATTACGTCGAAAAGATCACCGATACGGAAGTCGTCTTCCGCAACTACGAGGGCCGGCAATTTCGTTATCCGTTGACCAACACCCCGCTGCCGGTGGCGGCCCCGGGGGAATTGGTCACGGCGGGGTCCCCGGCCGGGCTTCTGCCTTAGCCGCGGCCTGCGCCGCGCACAGGATGGATCGCGTTCGGCGGTCCGGCAAAATGAGGTTTTGGCTCGCGAAGTTCGTCCGCGCACAAAGAACCGGCCTGACGTCAGTCCATCTTTTAGTTAATTTCCTGCAAAGACTTAAAAAATCGTGGATTTTCTTAAAAGTTATCCCGTCTTTTTTTGAGCGTTTCGCATTTGGCCGCATCTATCTCCCCGTAGTCAGGCCGTGCTGGTAACACGGTCTTAGTGTTAGTGTTCTTACGGTTTGCTTGGTGTTAGGTTACACGAGCCGCTCCTTTTACGGGGGCGGCTCTTGTATTTTCGGGGTTCGATGCCGAGTTCGAATTCTCC
>JBDNFZ010000283.1:0-7750 GCA_041689555.1 Opitutaceae bacterium
GTTGCGGGTGGAGCCGTCGGCGAGATTGAGCGCGTGCCAATGCGCGGCCTGATAGTAGCAGGCCCAGCGGCCGTCGGGGGACCAGGTGAGGCCGGGGTTTGTGCGGGAGCCGCTCGCATTGCGGAGAGCGGTGAGGGCGAGGGTGCGCGCGCCGGTGGAGGCATCGACACGATAGACGTCGGCAAGGGCACCGTCGTAATCGGCGCGGCGGCGGTAGGGGCGGTCGTCGATGCCGAGGGCGCGGGTGCCGTCGTCGGCGAGGGTGACGGTGGGCAACGTGGCGTCTGCGAGCTGGGTGTAGCGACGGGTGGCGAGGTCGAAGACGCCGCGGTAGGTGCGGTTGCGCTCGAGGGTGGCGCGGACGCGCTGGATGGGTTGGATGGAGTCGTCGTCCCAGCGCCAGAGATCGGCGGTGACGCGGGTGTCGGGATCGGCGAGGGCGGGGCGTGGGGGCCGGGGCGGAAGCGCGGCGGGGACGTAGAGTTTCTTGCCGTCGCGCGAGAAGGCCGGGGTGCCCTTGTCGCCTATCACGAAGTTGGCGGGGAAATTGGCGGTGGCGGCGGAGACGAGGGCAACGGCGGGGGCGGCGGGCCGGGCGCGGGACCAGTGATAAAGGGTGAAGCGCGGGTTTTTCTCTCCGGCCGCGGTGTCGTCGCGGTCGCTGAAGAACGCGGCCTGCGTCTGTTCGCGGTCCCAGGCGGTTTTGAGGTATTTGCCTTTGCCGGCGAGGAGGGCGGTGGGTGCGGTGGCGGCGGAATCGCCGGGGGTGAAAGCGTAGACTCCGTCCTCGGCGGGAGCGGCCTTGGCCGCGACGGTGGTGAGGAGCGTGCGGCCATCGCGGGCGAGGCTATAGTCGAGGACGTTGGCGAACGTGCGCGCGGCGGGCGTGGTGGCGGCGAGATCGGTGAGGACGAGGTCGGTGCCGAACTCGGGCTTGGTGGCAGCGGCAGCAGCGGTGGCGGTGGATGCAGGGGCGGAACGGGCGGCGGCATCGCCTTCGCTGTCGGTGTCGGGCGCGACGGGGCTCGGCGAGGCTTCGGGATCGGCGGGAGCGGCGGCGGACTTTTTGTCGGCGGGTTTCGCTTCCTTCAGATAGGCGAGCCAGGCGCCGGCTTTGGCGGAGACTTGGAAATTTTTGACGTCGGCAACGGCGGTGACGGCGCCGGTGGCGAGGTTGAGATGGAGGAGGCCGCTCTTGGGAAACTCGTCGGGTTTTTTCTTGGCCTTGCGGGCGGCGGCGCGGTCGGTCTTGGCGGGGTGGGTGCCGACCACGAGGTGGCGGGAATCGGCGGTGAAGGCGAGGCGGACGGTGCGGGGCGTGGGCGGGGCCTCGGGGTTGGCTTCGTCGGGCTGGGTAAGGGGCGGCGGGAGCGCGCCGACGGGGAGGCGTTGCTCGCGGCCGGTGGCGAGCTCGCGGACGATCACGTCGCCGTCGCCGACCTGCGGCATGAACGAAGTGGCGAGCCAGCGGCCGTCGCGGGAAACGACGGGCGCGCCGAGGAGCCGCCAGGCGTCGAAGTCGTCGAGGGTGAGGGGGCGTTTGGCGGTCGTGGAAGGGGTTGGAGCGGCGGCAAACGCGGTCGCGAGTGCCAGAGCGAGGAGGAGCGAGAGGCGGAGGGTAAAGCGCATGGGCGGCAGGATGGATTTGGAAAAATTAACGGGCGCCGTAGAGGGCGGTGCCGACGCGGACTTGGGTGCTGCCGGCGGCGATGGCGGGGGCGAGGTCGGCGCTCATGCCCATGGAAAGCTCGCGCAAAGGGACGCCGAGGCGGGCGGCGAGCTCGTCGCGGAGCGTGCGGAGATTCGCAAACGTGCGCTCGGCGTGCGCGGTGGTCTCGGCGGGGGTGGCGCCGAGGGGTGCGATCGTCATAAGGCCGTCGACGCGGAGATTTCTCTTGGCGAGGGCGAGTTCGACGAGGCGCGGGCCGTCGGCGAGATCGGCGCCGAATTTGGCGGGGTCGTCGCCGGCGTTGATTTGCAGGAGGACGGGGAGGATTTTGCCCAACTCGGCGGCGGCGCGGTCGAGGTGGTTGAGAAGTTTTTCCGATTCTACGCTCTGGATGCGGTCGAAGGTCTGGGCGGCGAGTTTGGCCTTGTTGGATTGGAGGTGGCCGATGAGCTCCCACGCGAGGGCGGGGGTAGCGCAGAGCGGGCGCTTTTCGGCGGCTTCCTGCACGCGGTTCTCGCCGACGCCGCGGAGGCCGTAGCGGGCGGCGTAATCGGCGGCGCCGACGGGGTGGGTCTTGGTGACGGCGAGGAGTTCGACGGTGGCGGGATCGCGGCCGGCCGATGCGCAGGCGGCGGCGATTTGGGCGCGGACGGCGTCGGCGCGGCGGGTGAAATCATCGAAACTAATGTCCATGGAAAGCGGGTTGGGTGTTTAGAAATTCTAATAAGAGGTTTGCGACCCCGGGGAAGCCACACCTGTTTAAGGGCGCACGGGCGACTCACTATGCAAATTGAAAACCTCAAAATCTTCGCCGACCTCGTCGAGACGAAGAGTTTCTCGAAAGCGGCCAAGTTGAACGGCATCACGCAGTCGGCGGTGAGCCAACAGGCGCGGGCGATGGAGCGGCATTTCAAGACCCTGCTGGTGGACCGGAGCCAGAAGCAGTTCCAACTGACGCGCGAAGGCTACCGGGTCTACGAATCGGCGAAGGAAATGCTGCACACCTACGAAAAGCTCCTGTGCGAGCTGCAGGAGATGAAGAAGGTGATCAGCGGGACGATCCGCATCTCCACGATCTACTCGATCGGGCTCCATGAGCTGCCGCCGTTCATCAAGAAATTCCTGCACGATTTTCCCTCGGTGAACGTGCGGGTGGAATACCGGCGGTCGAATCTGGTCTACGAGGACATTTTGCACAACGCGGTGGATTTCGGGCTGGTGGCGTTCCCGGTGAAGCAGCGGCAGATCGAAGTGCTGCCCTTCCGCAACGACCATCTCGTGCTGATCACGCCGCCCAACCATCTGCTCGCCAAGCGCACCGAGATCGAGGTGAAGGAACTGGCGGGGCAGAAGTTCATCGGCTTCGACCCGGACATCCCGACGCGGAAGGCGGTCGACCAGATTTTCCGCGACCATAAGCTCGAGATCGAGCCGGTGATGGAGTTCGACAACATCGAGACGGTGAAGCGCGCGGTGGAAATCGACCATGGGATCGCGATCGTGCCGCAGGCGGCCGTCGCGCAGGAAGTGAAGCAGGGCACGCTCGCGATGCAGCATTTCAAGGGCAAGGCCTTCACCCGGCCGCTCGCGATTTTGCACCGCAAGGGCCGCGTGCTGACCCCGGCGATGAAAAAGTTCATCGAGATCCTCGGGCTGGATCTGCCCGAGATGCGGGACACCTGAGGCCCGTCGCGCCGCCCGAGGGGAAGCGAAGCGATGCCGCGCTACGAGTTTGAGCTCCGGCTCTCGTCCGAGCGGTTTCTGGACTATTACCGCGGCACCGTGCGGCAGATCGTAGTGCGCTGTCACACGGGGCAGAATGTGCAATTCCCGGCGGCGTTGCTCCAGAAATTCGTAAATCCGGGCGGGGTTCACGGAAGCTTCGTGCTGATTTGCGACGAGCGGAACAAGTGCCTTGGCCTGGAGCGGCGACCGGAGTCGTGATGGCCGGGGCCGCACGCGGGAGGAAGCGAAAGCCGGGGGGGCGCGATCTCATACCGACGGCCCGTGAGATTCAGATTTTTCCCTTGAAGAAAGGCGGCCCTCCGCCTCCGCCAGCGGCGAGCGGTTGGGAACCGCGAATGAGGACGAACGCACACGACCGATCTTCGCGTAAATTCGCCCGTCTTCGGCGATCAAGGTCGGCCGGAACCGAACGATTTCGCGACAAGGTCGCGGCGACGCCGACACCCAAGGCAATCAAGGGAAACACCGCAGAGCCGGGAATGGGCGCAGAGTTCGGAGGGTTGCAGCCCTGCATCCCCTTCCGACTTTGCGGTAAAATTTTCTCTCTCGGATTTGGGTTTGGGTGCAGGGGATGCAACCGGAGTTTACACCGCAGAGACGGGAGGGACCGCAGAGAGATGCAGGTGGATCGGGCTCTACGGCCCTTCCCGGCTCGGCGGTGAAAAAAGGCGCCGGACCCGTTTGCTTGAGCGCACCGTTTCGCCCATGCCATCGGAGCAAATGAATGCGGGAATCCCGCGGGTTTTTGTTTGCCGCTCATGGTATCCATTGGTGGTTCCGCTGCGGTTTCCCGTTCGAATGGGCTGTTTTTCACGGGACGGTTGGTATCAGCCTCAGAAGAGGTCCGTCCGGCTTGGGCGGCGGGTTACGATTTTGGAGAATTTCGGGAAGAAAATTTGCCGTCGGGGCTCAAACCTCCAGAATACGGGTCACTTTTTCACCATGAAAACATTCCGCACCTTCCTGCTCTTTTCCTTGGTTGCGCTCGCAGCCGTAAACTCGCGGGCGGAAGCGGTGCCACCGACACCGGCGCCGGCTTGGAAACTCAAGGATGTGGACGGCAAGGTCGTCTCCTCGACGGATTTCAAGGGCAAGGTGGTGGTGATCGATTTCTGGGCGACGTGGTGTCCGCCGTGCCGGGAGGAAATCCCGGGCTACATCGCACTCCAGAAGAAATACGGGAAAGACGGCCTGGTGATCATCGGCGTGTCGCTCGACCAAAAAGGGCCTGCGGTGGTAAAGCCGTTCATGGCGAAGATGGGTATCAACTATCCCATCGTGATGGCGGACGAAGAGACGGCCGGGCTCTTCGGCGGGGTCGAAGCGATCCCTACGACCTTTATCATTGATCGCGCGGGCATCATCCGCGACCGCAAGATGGGCGCGGAGCCGACCGAGACCTTCGAGAAACGCCTGGTGGCGATCATGGGAAAGAAATAGGTGGGCGGGGAGCGGCGGAGCCGGACGAAAAGAGGCCGTTCGGTATTTCCAGCGGGCAGGAGGAGCGGCTTGACCCGACCCGCGAACCCGGATCGAGGCGTTCAGATCGCAATGGCTCCAAAACCAGCGCGTTGAGGTCAACGCGCTCCACCTCGCACGTCGTTGTGTCCTTTCACGCCAGACCTGTCGTCCTCCCGCTGGAAAGAGCGAGGGATCCAAAACGAAGGGCCCGGCGATAACCCCTTAACGCCGGGCCCACTTTTTCTGTCCGGTCTGCACCGGCTAATACTACCCAAAAACCCTGCTTGAGTAGAATTCCCATTTCAGCAGCGCCCATGCCAATCCTGCCGGGTGTGCGGACAAAATCCTGAAAATTTGCCGGGACCGGCTGGGCGCGGAAACGAGCAGCCGGTGGTCCGGTCGTTTCCGCGCGGGCGGCACGACATGAAGTGCCCGCGCGCTCGGGGGCTCAGTCGCGGGCGAAGTTAGTTATTTGGGCGAGCTCGTCGGCGATGAGGCGGTCGCTCCGGCAGCGCGGGGTCTTGTTCTGGCCGCCCCATTTGCCGCGGTAGCGCAGCCAGTGCTCGAAGACGCCGGGCATGACCAAGCGCACAAAAGGAGCATCGAGGCCGCCGCCGAGGCGCTTGGCCTCGTAGTCGTCGTTGAGGCGTTGGAGTTCGACGTCGAGCTCGGCCGAGAGTTGCGGACCGGAGGGCGTGGCGGTGGTGCCGGGCTTGAGCTCGATCCACCACTCGTGGCGGCCCCGCGTCTGCCCGGTGGTGGAATTGGCGAAGAGCGGGGCGACGTGGAAGTTGACGATGTTCCACTGATGGCGACGGCAAACGGCGGTGAGCGCGTCGGTGAGCTCCTTCTCGATCACGTGTTCGCCGAAGGCGCTGAGCTGGAGTTGGGTGCGGCCGACGTAGACGAGGCGGGGCGGCGCGGTGGAGACGAAGCGCACGACATCGCCGATGACGTAGCGGGCGAGGCCGGCGGGGGTGGAGAGAAGGATCGCGTAGTTGACGCCGACCTTCACGCCGACGAGAGGCACGGCCTTGTGGCCGAGGTTGGCGAGGTTGCCCGCAGCGAAATCGGCCATGGGCAGGAATTCGTAGTAGATGCCGGCATCGGTCATGAGGCGCAGGCCGGCGGCGGCATCGGCATCCTGGGTGGCGATGAAGGCCTCGGAGGCGGGGTAGACCTCGTGGAAATTTACGGTGGGTCCGAGGGCGGCGCGGAGTTCGTCATCGAACGGGCCGATGGGCACGCCGCCGTGGACGAAGCACTCGAAGTTGGGCCAGATGGCCTGGAGGTCGAGGGCACGGGCCTTGCTTTTGGCCGGGTGTTTGCGGAGGGCGGCGGCGAGGATGAGGACCCAGCTCGGGATGCCCCCGAGCAAGGTGATGTCAAGGGAGGCGGTGCGGGCGGCGATGGCGGCGATCTTGGCGGGCCAGTCGGCGATCTGGGCGATCGCGGTGCCGGGTTCGTAGAGATGATGCTCGACCCACTTGGGCAGGTTGAGGGCGGTGATGCCGCTGAGGTCGCCCGCATAGGCGTGAAACGGCAGGGACTCGGCGATGGGCGCGAGCCGGGTGGCGCCGCCGAGGAAGAGGTGGCGGCCGCGGAAGACGCGGCTGTGGCCGACGCGCGCGGTGTAGTAGAGCAGGGAGTCGAGCCCGGCCTTGCGGAAGTGGTCCAGCATCGCGTCGGTGACCGGAAGATATTTCGTGCGGCCGACGGTGGTGCCGGAGGAGACGGCGTAGAAGGCGCAGACGTAGGGCCAGAGGACATCGGCCTCGCCGCGTTTCATCCGCTCGATGGCGGGCGCGAAATCCTCGTAGGTGCGGAGCCCGGTGGCCCGGCGAAAAGCCTCGGGGTTGAGTTGCTCACCGACGCCGGCGCCGCGCCAAAAGGACGTGGTCGCATAGTTGGCGGTGAGCCGAGCGAGGGTGCGTTCCTGTTCGGCGACGGCGCCGACTTTCCGCCGTAGACGCCGACGGGTGCGGGAGGAAAGGAGACCGACGCCGATGGTGATTAAGCTCTTGGGCCAGACGGGCATGATGACGGTCGCGCGCGACGCAGAAGGCAGTGCGACCGGCGCGAGACCGGCAAGCGTATTCACGCGGCGAGAGGATCCTTACGCACCTTTAACCCGCGATAGAACGCGGTGATAAAGGGGAGAAATTGAAAATAGTGAAAGATGAGGGAGGCGTGCTGGACCGGGGTGGTGCCGCCTCCGACGACGCGCTGGACCCCTCGGGGGAAAAAAGCGGAGAGCGTGGTGCCGAGGGCCGCGCGGGTGGGCGAGCGCCCGTGCAGCACGGAGCTTTCCTTTTCGGCGTAAAGCACGAGGGCGGGCTCCGTGCTAAGGGGCCGCGGGCCGCCGTCCCAGGCTGAGAGCGCCGGCATCGCGCCCAAGGCGGTCAGGCGTTCGCAGGCGCCTTTAAACTCGATCTCGCGAATGGCTCCGATGACGCGGGTGTGCAGGTGCTGCAACTCGGCGGCCGTCATCAGGACGCGGAGCGAGGCTTTGTTCTGCGCGCCGGACTCGAACATCTTGGTGAAGATGACGCGGGCGCGCGCGATCACGCCCTCGTCGACGCGGCCCCCGGCGTCGAGAAACGGCTTGAGGGCGCGGCCGATGAGGGTGGAGGCCTTCGCCTCGTCGGGGGCGACGATGTCGGCCGCGCAGGCGACGGGACTGACGAGCAAGGTGCCCGCGAGGGCGGGGGAGCGGCCGGCGGCGTGGTTGCGGCGGAGCCATTCGAGGGTGACGCCGGCACCGAAGCTCACGCCGAAGAGCACGGGACGCTGCCCGTGACGCATGTTGAGTTCGGCGACGAGATCGTCGAGCTGCGCGCAGATGAGCTCGATGGAAAAGCCGGAGCGCGCGTA
>JBDNFZ010000284.1:0-5181 GCA_041689555.1 Opitutaceae bacterium
CGCCGAGAGTCAGCCTCCGGCGGCTGAATCAAGCAGCCTCGTGGTCCGCGCGAAAGACCCTCAACAGACGTTCGTCCAAAACCGACTCGTAGCCTCGGACGGTGACCGCTTTAGCATTGCGCAGATGGATTGGGACTTCCCTCCCTTTCTGCGCACAACAAAAAGCAAAGAGAGAGGCGCCTATGCGCAGCTCACTCATGAACAAAGTATAGCACTCAGCGCCTTCGCCCAACAAACCCGTCGCCGATGGCGCATCGAACTGGATCCTCTTGGCGACCACAATGGCAATTCCTCGGGCCATGCGGTAGTCGTGGCCGGCCTCAGCGCTCATAATTCATCCGGTCGAGTCATCGACGAGGTGGCGCTCAAAAATAGCCGCTCCTTTGATCGCGTGGTTGGCACAAGCGAACGCTCGGAACTGGATATCTCTCGGGAGCGCTCCGCGCCATGGACCGCCATGCTGGTGGGCGATGAAATCCGCCTGCGCCTCCGGCAGTCTCCGGCCGGCGGCCGCGTGCGGGTTCGCATCAACGATTTCGTCGATACCGTCGATCTTTACGCCAGCGCCGAGAAGGAGATCGAACTTCGGTTCAGTGTCGCTCAACCGCACGGCCGTTTCACCGTTCTCCCGGCTTTTTCGCCCGGTCAGCACGTGCAGACGTTCATCGCCCGCACAGACGACGGGGCATCCGGAATCGTCGATTATCCCTACATCCAGCAGGACGGAAAACCGGAAGAGAACACGCTCATATCAGCTTACCGGAATGACGACGGCGCCTGGGCGCTGCACGACCAGGTTGCCTTTCTTGGTCGCGGCGGCACGCCGGTCCACCTCGCCCGGGTTCGGGAATCGAATCCCGACACCGTCGCCGAGTGGCGGCGGGTGCGGGCGCTGGGCGATCCACGCGACTTTGTGCAATGGCTTGCGGATCACTTGACGAAAAATCCGGGTGAACGTTCCCGCCAAGGCGTGACAGTGGCCGAGACACCGTTTTCAGCAGACGGCCCGACGCGTCGACGCTCGATCCCCCTGCCCGCAGGAGGATCGACCCGCTGGCAAATCTCGGTGACGCCCGCGACCCGCACCAAAACCGGTCCGGAGTATTTCGGCCTGCCCTTCACCCTCGACAATCTTCCCGCCTCGACGCGGTCCGCCCCCGCTCCGGCCAGATTCAGTTTTTCCGAGAACGACCCGGCGCTCGTCGAGCCTCCTTACGGAGCAGTCAACATGACCGTGAAATTCCCCACCAACCGCACGGGGCGGCTCGATCCGCTCGTGGGCACCGGTGCGCAGGGTGCAGGAGATTTCATCTATGTTTCTTACCACGATTCACGCCATATCCGCATCGGTTTTGACCATTGGGGCGAGGGCGGCCCCCTCAGCCCGCCCATCGCCATCGACTACTCCAAGGAGCAAAAACTCGAAATTTCCTTCGGGGCTCTTTTCCCTCCCGAAGACGATATGCTCTACGCCGATCAGCCCGAAGCGGAGGTTGAAAAGCTCAAAAAAACGGTGCGGGTGCGTCTAAACGGTCGGACGGTCTTCGAACATCAGCTCCGCTCTTTCGAGTCTCTCCCCTCGCAAGTCACGATCGGCCGCAACACCATCCAAGCGTCGACTTGTGATCCGGAATTTTTCGGACAAATCATTCGGGCCGAGCGCGTCTGGCCCGAGATTCAGCCGCCTGCCAAGCGCCCTTAAGCCGTGAGCCAGACCAACTCCGCCAATTCGCGTCGCAACGAATTCGCCCTGTTCTCCGTCTTCATTGTCGGACTTGCCCTCTATTTCACCGGCCGACCTGTCAGCGGTCCGGCCCCTTGGCTCGATTCCATTCCTTCCGGCCTTTACCACGAGCTCACGGATGCCTTTCTCGCCGGCCAAACCTCGCTCCTGGACGCACCCGCTCCGGAGTTGGTTCGGCTGACCAATCCTTATGATCCGATACTGAACGCGCCTTGGCGTCGCGACAACGTCAGTTACTTCCAAGGGGCCTACTACCTTTATCATAGCCCGGTGCCGGTGCTCGCACTGTTCGTTCCCGTGCGGCTGCTCACGGGAAGGTATCTGGCCGAGGACACGGCCGTCGCCTTGTTCAGCTTGGCCGGGACCATCGCCACCCTAGCTTGCGTCGTCGGACTGCGCCGTCGGTTTTTCCCCAAAAGCCCGGACCTCTTGCTTGCACTCTGCGTCGCAACCGTGGGCTTGGGCTCGGCCCAGTTCGCCGTGCTGCGCAACGCCACCGCCAATCACGCGGCGATCGCCTGCGCGGGCTGCTTCGTGGCGCTCGCCTTCTTTTTTGCCCTTCGCGCCTCGGAGTCCGTCCCGCGCCGCATCGCGTGGCTGGCGGGAGTCGGGCTCTGCCACGGCCTGGCCATCGGCTCCCGGCCCAACTACGTTTTCAGCGGTGCGGTGCTGGGAGCCATCGCGCTCGCGATCTGGCTGCGCCGCGAGGACCGCACGTCGGTTTTCAAAAAGGCGTTTGCCGCTCAAATCACCGCGCTCGGGGTTCCGCTCGCCATCGTCGTCGCTTCCGTGGCCGCTTATAATTTTACGCGCTACGGCAGTCCCCTCGAATTTGGCACCCGCACCATGTTGGGCGCGTGGGACCAGACATCCCTCGCGGCCTCCGGCTTCGGCCCCGTGCTTCAGAACGCGTGGCACTACTTCCTCTCGCCCGGCGAGTATCGGCGCTATTTTCCCTTCGTCCTTGCGCCCACTTGTTTGGCGCTGGGCGTTCTGCTCCACCTGCCGTTCGTCGGCGGCGCGCTGCTCCTCTTCGCGGTCAGACTTCGCCCGGCAACCGCAGCGTTTGCTATTTTCGTCGGCGGGGTCTTCGCGACCAACGTGCTCACGCTGCTCGCGCTGCCGAGCGGCAACGACGCGGCGGTTCTGGCCAGCGCCAATCTCCGCTATCTCGTGGATTTTGTGCCTGCGCTCGTTCTGCTCGCCTGTATCGGGGTCCTCGCGGCAGGGGAGGCTTGGCACGCCCGCCCTGCCGCTCGTCGCACCCTTGCCGTCGCGGCGACCGTCTGCGCGTTTTGGTCGGTCCTCGCCAGCCTGTCTCAGGACTGCCAACGGCTTCCCGCCGAGAACTACCGTTGGTTTGCGCGGATCGTGAATTTGCCGGTGGCGCTGGCCGAGCAGATTAGCGGCGCCAAACACGGCCCGGTCGTTCTCGATCTCGTGTTTCCCACCGACCGGACGGGACGTTCGGAGCCGTTGCTGCAAACGGGATCCGCCGATCGCGGTGATCTCGTCTGGGTGCGCTACGAGGACGGCGGCTACCTCCGCTTCGGCCACACCAACCTCGCCGCCGGCGGACCCACCGGGGCTCCGGTCAAAGTCGATCTGAGTCGACCGCACCGATTGGAAATCGCCCTCGGCTCGCTGGCTCCGCCAACCGGGCACCCGGTCGCCATGCTCATGAGCGAGCCGGCGCTCGCCTTCTGGCAACGGCGCGTGCGGATCACGCTCGACGGGGTCGTCGTCTTGGACGCGGCCTCACGCTCCCAGCCTTCGACCCCCGATCTGATCGTGCTGGGCGCTAATCACCTCGGGCCGGGTCTGACCGAACCCCGCTTCACCGGCCGGATTCTGACCAACTCCCGCGCCGACCTCGTGGCCCCGGAACCTTCCTTGCTGCCCGCCGGCGGCTACGGCGCGTTACAACTGAAAATCCTCCTTCCCGCGCGACCCGCCAACCGGCACGAGCCGCTGGTCAGCACCGGCGTGAGCCAGGCCGGCGACATCGTTTTCATCACCTATGAAGATCCGACCCACATTCGGGTGGGCTTCGATCATTGGGGTCGGGGTGGCCCGCTGAGCGAGCCGATCCCGGTCGATTACGCCGCACCTGTGACCGTGGAAATCACCCTCGGGTCGCTCTATCCGCCCGCCCGGCACGCTTGGTGGGGCAACCGGGAAACCGAAGAAGTGCGCAGCTTGAAAGAAACCGTGCGCGCCACGGTAAACGGGCTGCCGGCGCTTTCCGCGGCCTTGGGCACATTCGAATCGTCACCCTTTGATGTCACCGTTGGTGGCAATCTGCTAGGCGCTTCGAGCTGCGCGCTCGAATTCTCGGGAAAGATTCTCGCCGCCGAGCGCACCCCGGCACCCGCTGCGGTCAACGCGCGCTGATCAGCCGCGACACCCGTTCGGCGATCTCGCCGCCGATCGCAAGCGAGGCGGTCGCCGCCGGGCTCGGCGCGTTAAGCACATGGAGGGCGTTGGGGCGTTCGATGAGCTCGAAATCCTGCACGAGTTCCCCCGCCGGGGTCATCGCCTGCGCACGCACGCCCGCGCCCCCGGGCCGGAGGTCCGCCTCGGTGATCGCGGGCACGAGCCGTTGCAGAGATTCGCAAAACATGCGTTTGCTGAACGACCGAAAAATCTCGTCGCGGCACATGCTCGCGTGCTTGCGCATGAAACGCCAAAGCCCCGGGAAGGTGACGGCGTCATACAAGTCGGCGAGGTTGATATTCGTTTTCCGATAGCCTTCGCGTGCGGTGGCGAGAATCGCATTCGGACCGGCCTCCACGCCGCCATGGATCATCCGCGTAAAATGAACTCCCAAAAAAGGGAACGTCGGGTCCGGCACGGGATAGATCAGGTGCCGCACCAAATGGGCGCGCTCCGGCTTCAGTTCAAAATATTCACCCCGAAACGGCACGATCCGCGTCGCGCGTTTCTCTCCCGCAAGCGCACTTATGCGGTCGCAGTGAAGGCCGGCGCAATTCACGATAAAGTCCGCCATCACTTCACCCGCCGTGCTGACGACCTGCCAGCCCGCACCTTCACGCACGATCTGCGTGACCTTGGCGTCCGTGCGCAAGTCGGCGCCACCGGCCCGGGCAACCGTCACCATCGCGCGGATCACCGCCGCATAATCGACGATCCCTTCCTGGGGCACGCGCAGGGCCGCGATACCCGCGGCGTTGGGTTCGATCTCGCGGATGCGTTCGCCTTCGAGCCACTCCAGCCCAGCGAGGCCGTTTTGTTTCCCCCGCTCGTGCAGATTTTTCAGCCGGCCGACTTCGTTCTGGTCGATCGCCACCACGAGCTTGCCGCAAATCTCATGGGCCACGCCGTGCGTGCGGCAAAACTCCGACATGAGCCGGATTCCCTCCACGGCCATACGGGCCTTGATCGAACCGGGTTTGTAATAGAGCCCGGCATGAAGC
>JBDNFZ010000285.1:0-2912 GCA_041689555.1 Opitutaceae bacterium
AGCGCGCACAAGCTGCCCGACTCGCAGCGCCTGCTCCCGGAGCTGTTGCGCGAAGCCGGCTACAAAACCGGACTCATCGGCAAGTGGAACATCGTGCGCCCTGCCGAGCGCGTGTTCGACGAGGTGCATGATTTCATCGAGTGGGAATCCGACTACCTCCCGCAAGCCGACGGACGCTACGTCGGCAGCAACACGACGAAGAACACCGAGTTTGGCTCCGGCAAAACCGCCGGTTGGGGACCGCAGCGCGCGAGCGACGAATATCTCACCGACCGCATGGGCCGCCGCGCTGAGGAATTCATCGGCCGCCACGCCAAGGAGCCGTTCTTCCTCTACGTGGGCTTCAACGCCGTGCACAGCCCATGGCAGGGCCGCGAGGCCGACCGCGCCCGCTTCGCACATCTCCCGCACGAGGTGCTGCGCCTCTACGCATCGATGGTCGCCGCGCTCGACGACAACGTGGGCCGCGTGCTCGCCGCGTTGAAAGCGCACGGCTTGGAAGAAAACACCCTCGTCGTTTTCCTCAGTGATAACGGCCCCGCCAAGGGCAGCGCCGCCATCGTCGGGTGGAAACCCGACTGGCCCCAACGCCTCGTCGTGGGCTCGGCGGGTCAGCTGCGCGGCGCGAAGACCGATCTCTTTGAAGGCGGCGTCCGCGGGCCCTTTATTATTCGCTGGCCCGCGCAGCTCAAAGCCGGCGCGACCTATCGGCATCCGGTCACCGCGATGGATATTTTGCCGACGGCCTGCGCCGCTGCTGGCATCGGTGCCGCGATTCCCGCCACCACGATCCTCGACGGCGTGGACTTGATACCTTTTCTCCGCGACGCGCGCACCGACGCGCCGCACGAGACGATCTTTTGGAAGATCAAATCCGCCGCCGCGCTGCGCCGGGGCGATTGGAAGCTCATGCTCCTCGCGCCCGAGTGGAAACCGCAGCTTTACAACCTCGCGGCGGACATCGGCGAAACCCGCGACCTCGCGGCGGACAAACCGGAACTCACCCGGGAGCTCCACGCCGCCTGGCAGGCGTGGAACCGGACGATGCCCCCGCCCGCACGCTCGCCCAAACCTGCGGCCCCGGGAAAGTAATTTCTACGCCGACGTTCCGTGAAAAACAGACTCGCGGGGCGGAGAGAACGCAGAGTGGAACCGCGAAGGGACCCAAAGAGACACGAATAAAACCTGCGGAATTCACATGTGCGTTTCATCCCATAACACTGGTAGAGCGGTGTAGTCGACGGATTTGACCCGGCTCCGACGGCATTTCTCTGCGCTCCCTCCCGCCTCTGCGGTGCAAACTCCGGTTGTGCGCGCCAAAAGCGACGCCGAATCCGAAATAGAAACAGCACTGCAGAGCCGGGAAGCGCCGCAGAGCTAAAAAAACTCTCTAAACTCCGCGCCCCTCTCCCGGCTCTACGGTATGTCCCAACTGCTCGACGCCGGATGCGAAGGAGAGCCGGATTTCATCGCCCGAAAAGTCTGATTCTAACGGGCCGCTGGTATCGGGTCGCCCGCGCCGTGCCCACGACCCAAAGCGCAAATCACGTGTCTACGGAGCCGCCTTTATCGTCCGGCAGATAATCTCGATCGAGGTCAACAACGGGCGTTTGTCGCCGATGTAGTCTCCCATCGCCTCCAGCGCGTGCGACCGGAGTTGTCCGGCCGAGATGAGACCCTCGGCCGGAGCGCGAGAATATCGGCGCGGTCTTGCTCGGAAAATCGCGCGCGTTTGGACGCCGCGAGGTCGAGTGGCGTGAGCACCCGCAGCTGCAGAAGCCGGCCCGCGTCGTCGATCCCCGCCCACGGAACGGAACGCTCCTCGAAGCCCTCGTGCAGCAGCGCGAACGACGTGTTGTAGTTGTGATCGAAATAAACAAACGCCTCCGCGCCGTCGCGCCGCCGGTAGTTGACGGTGAGTTCGCGCGGAAGCACGAATCGCCGCGAGAAGGATGGCGTCCACGTCTTCCGTGTAACGCGTGCCGCTGTGGTAGTTCACCGCGATACCGCCGGCGACATACATCATCACCGCCGGCCCGGAGTAGTCGGAGGCGCGCAAAGAGACCTTCATTCGGTCGAGCATTTCCCGCAGCGCGGCCGTGAGTTCGGGATACGCCTTCATGCGGCGACGGGCTGCCCGGCGTGCCGCAGGTGCGCCCGCAACAGGCTCCCGAACCGGCCCGGATCAAAACCCGTCTCACGCACGAGCACGGCAAACGATTCCCCGCTCAACGAATCGGCCACCGCGCCCAGCGCCGCAGAATTTCCATACCAGGCGACCCCGGCGAGATAGCGCGCGACCGCCGCGAGTTCGGCGCGCGAGACCGCGGAGAACTGCGGCCACGCGGCCGCGTCGAACCCTCGGCGTTGCTCGACGCAGAAAGCGAGCAGGAGAGATTCGGAGTCGCGGTTCACCCCGGTTATTTGTCTCCGCCCGCACGCGCGGGCCAGGACGAATTCACCGGGCGGTGAAACCCGGGTGTATCTGCCGGTTGGCGGTAGGCAGCTCGCTGGCGAGCGCGGCGGTCGCCGAGCGCTCGCAAGCGAGCTGCCTACAGAAGCCGAGGCGATCCGCCGCCAACTCGGAGATGCGCTCGGGAAACCTCCTCACCGCCGATACCGCGCGCGATATTCGCGGGGCGGTTCGCCCATGATGCGGCGGAATTCTTTCGCGAAGTGGCTCTGGTCGGCGAAACCGTAGGCGCTGGCGACGTCGGCCAGCGATTTTTTGGAGAACACCAGCGCGCCGCAGCTCATGCGCACGCGCATCTGGCGCACGTAGTCGTGCGGCGAGCTCTGGTAGGTCGCGCGAAACTGCCGCTCGAAGACCCGCAACGACAGCCCGCACGCCGCCGCCATATCGTGGTTCGTGATGTGCTCGGCGTAACGCTGGCTCACAAAGCGGATCGCCC
>JBDNFZ010000286.1:0-19083 GCA_041689555.1 Opitutaceae bacterium
CCGCAAGGCCTTCGCCGAGTCGATCATGATCGACACGTCGTTGAGCAGCCTCGCGCAAAACCTCGATGGCGCGGACTGGCCGATGCAGAGCAAGGACGAAACTCCGGCGAAATACGTCGATCTGACCTTTGATGAGGTCCAGGAAATTCTGGTCCTCAAGGGTCAGCCGACGGAGCGATTCGACCAACTTGTGTCGATCTTAAAGGAAACGCTGGCCTTCGACGACCCGTTTGGCGACATGGTCGAGCAGACCGCAGAGTCCGCCTTAAAGGACAATACGCTGCTCAAAAACCTTACCAAATTGGGTATCCCGGGAGACTTCCCGGTGTCGCTGACAGCGCTCAATTCGGATACGCTCGAATTCTGCCGCTTGGAGAAACTCGCCACTTTGGAGCAGTTCGGGGTCTTTGCCCAAGGCATGGCGCAGAACGTGATCGTGGGCGGCGATTTTAGAAAGTTGCTCAACGCCCTGTCGCATGTTGACGAAGCCTCTTTGGCCGAAGTGTTGCCGTTTCGGACCGGGGTCAAGGGCCTGCATTTGGTTGAAGCGCTGGCGCAGGCGACCCGCGCTGCGGATCCCTTCGCCCATGCGGAGGAAGCCAAGATTTGGTTGAGCGATCAATTTGCGCTCCTAGCCCGCGACGCTTCTTCGCCGGCGACTCTGGCGAGACACTTCGTGGTCTTGGGGAATCCGGCCTTGGAGCAGAAGGCGGCGGCGCTCTTGAAGCCGAGACCCCGCGGGGCCAAGGCCGATGGCGGGTCCAAGACGGGGTTTTTCAGCTCGTTGGCACGGCTTTTCAAGAAGTAGACTTTCCGCTTTGGAAATGTTAGCTACTCGGGTGATCACGCTCAATGGCGTGATCCTAAATGGCTGATTCCGCAGATTCCCGTTTCTCATCATCGCGCCCTTCCTCGGCACGGCCGGTTTTAGCCCTGCCCAGGCGGCGCGGCTTGACCCGTGCACCGCTGGAGATTTCCGAGGCATCGTTCGCGGCCCGCCAATCGATTCAAGCGATCGTTTCGGCCACCCGCTCGCCGTTCGGCACGCCGGTCCGGCTTGGTGACTTCCAGGTGGCCGATCTCGAACGTTCCCTGCGTAATTTGGAACTAAAGCTGGCCGAGCGGGAAAGGATCATCGGCGACACCGAGAAGCGCCTGGCCGACCGTGAGCGTGAGCTTTACGAGTTGGAGGCCCTGCTCTTGGCGAGGGAGAAACTCCTGGCCGCCTCGCGCCAGCATGCTCCCGCGGTGCCCATTTCGGCAGAGGAAAAAGCCGCGCTCGTCCAACTACGCGACGAATTGGACCGCCAGCAAGTCAGTCTGGCGGAGTCGAAGCAGGGTATTCGCGATCGCGAGCAGTTTCTCGACGAGAGCGAGTCGAAACTCTTTGAGAAGGTCCAGGCCCAGCAGGAAAAGGAAATTCAACTGGATCAGAAAGCCGACGATCTTCGCGCTCGCGAGCGGCGCATCCGTGAGGGCGAGGCCAGTCTCGATCCCGCGAAGGCAGCCGCCCTCAAGGCCGAAGACGAAACGGCGCGGGTCCGAGACGAGCTCAACGAATGATCTTGGTGGGCTCCAACCGTTGGCGGCGTTGCCAATCGCGCGTTGACGTGGTGCCAACGGGCCTAGAAAATATCGGCAACATTTTCCCTTTCCAGCCGTCCCAACCAGGACTCTCTCTTGCATGAAATCCCTTCGTTTGGCCCTCTCCCTCTTTGCCTTCTCCGCGTGCCTGAGTCACGCTCAGGAAGAACGCCAAGCCCCGCCAACGGAGATTCCCGATTTTTCGAACCTTGATGAATACATCTACGTGCCGAAATCGACGATGGTCTTCGGCGTAAGAAACTTGAGCGGTCCAAAGACTTCGTTTTCCGGCAAGGGTCGGCTGACGGCCGACACGCAAAGCGGTTCCGCGACCGGCGCCAACGAGACCCGGATCTATCACGATGGCGGAGTCTTGCCCGATGTGCGGAATACAGTCGTCGACAATGGGGATGGCACCAGTTCTTCGCTTCCCGCGCCGAATGACGGGAAAACCAACACGTGGTCCTACATCTCGGACAAGCAGCTCACCGCCGAAGGTTTCATGACCTTCCGCACTTACACGGCGGACATTATTGATTCGGCGATTCGCACCCGCGACGCGGGCCGGACCTCGGGCGTCGAACTCGGCGTCGCCTATGACATGGGCAAGGTCTTCAAGCGTTTCGACTGGAGCATCATCGCCGGCGTAAGCGTCAACGACATCTCTTCTTCGCTTAACGATCTGGTCCAGGCCAGGCTCACCACGGTCACCGACACCTACAACCTCTTCGGTCGCCTGCCTCCGGCAGCGCCTTATTCCGCGCCCTCGACCATCACGACCACGGTCACAAACGCCGACGGAACGTCGAGCTCCGATTCGGCGGACACGACCACTTTGCTGGGCAATCGTCCGCTGGATCGGTCCACCTCGACCTCGGTCAATTCTACGAGCGTCCGCAACCTTTGGAAGCTCAAGGGCGCCTATTACACGATGCGGGCTGGTCCGATGCTTACCTACCAGATCACCACGCGGCTGAAGGCCCAGATCAGTGCGGGCCTCGCGATCGTTTACGCGGGTTCGACCTATACGGTTGACGAGGCGTTTACGCCCGAAACGGGCGCGGAAATCACGGCCAACTTGAAGGACGAGGCCAACAAGTATTTACTCGGTTATTATGCCGACGCCACGCTGCAATTCGACGTCACGGAGCGCACCGGGTTTTATCTCGGTGCCATCTATCAGGCCAACGGCAGCTACGACCAGGCGATCGCCACGGCTACGGCCAACTACGTGACCAAGGTCGACCTCGACGGTTTGAACGGCCTGCGGGCCGGCATGACGTTCCGGTTTTGATCCGGGATCTCGGCGGCAAGGCAACAGCCCCGACTCACTGCAGCGAGGCGAGCACCGTATCGATATCCCGCAGGCGGTCAGCGGGGAAAAATGAATTCAAACGGGTGATCACCTGTTGGATTATCCCGTCCGGGCACGAAGCGCCCCCGGTGATCAAGATGCGCCGTGCGGGGATCGATCCGCTCCCGGCGTTTTGCAGCGCCTCCGGCCAGAGCGCCAGGGCCTCGATATGCACGGCCCCGCCGCCGCCGTAGACGAAGTGCTCGACTTCGGCGATCGACGTGATGTTCGCCTCGCTTTGGATGAAGAACGCCTTCGTCCCCAGCTTCGACTCGCAGAGGCGGTAAAGTTGGTAGGTGTTCGACGAGTTCCTGCCGCCGATCACGAAGGCGGCGTCGAGGGGCTCGGCGAGGGCCCGGCTCAGGGCGTCTTGGTTGACCTGGGTCGCGTAGCAGAGGGTATCCCGCCGACTCGTGCCACCGACGTGGAGATCGTCGCCGTGTTTCTTGCGATACACGCCGCGGAGATGCTCGATGATTTCAAGGGTCTCGTTCATCAGCAGCGTTGTCTGATTGACGACCGCAACGCGTTGGAGATCGCGATCGACATCAAAGCCGGGCGTATGCCTGTCCGCGAAGACCTCGAAGAAGCTGGCGCGCACCACGGGATCATCGCTGGCGACGATCTCGGCGAGCCGAAGGGTCTCGGTAAGGTTGCGCACGATCACCGCCGGGGCGTAGCGGCGCGTATTGGAGAATGTGGCCTTGGTCTCCTCGTGCTCGCTTTTCCCGTGGATGATGACGGTGTAGCCCTCGCGACCGTAGGCCCGGGCGGCCTTCCAGACTTTTTCCACGAGCATGCAGGTGGCATCAAACTGACTGATCGCGAGGCCGCGGCGGACGAGACGACGCTTGTCGTCATCGGTCGCGCCGAAGGCCGGGATGATCACGATGTCGTCGGGCGTGAGGGTGTCCCACAGCGGGGGCGAAGCGGGCGTGCCGTCGACGGTGTAGGGATGGCCCTTGTCGGTCTGGAGATAACGCAGGCCGCGCCGGAGGAGGTCCTCGTTGACGAAGGGATTGTGGATCAGCTCCGAGAGCATGAAGACGCGTTTCCCCGGATTCTCGGCGAGGGTCTCGTAGGCGCGCTCGATGGCGTTTTTCACTCCGAGACAGAAGCCGAAGTGGCTCGGGATGACGTAGCGGGCGGTGCCAAAATCGAGGGTGACCGGTGCATCGGCGGTGCGCTCGTGGCGGCGGGCCAAGGCCTTGATGGCGGCGCAAAGCCGCGATTGGTAAAGGGCGCTGGCGGCGGAATCCTGACCGTAGATCGCGGCGTTGCGCTCAAGCGCCGGGCGAAATTTATAAATGAAGTCGTTCTCGCCGAGGTGGAGATAAGGGATGTCCACGAGGTAGGGCTCGAGCTTCTCCAAAAGCACGGCGAGCGAGGGGGCGAGACCGGCCGGCGACGCCGCGAGGGTGTCGAGAGATTGGAAGGCGATCTCGCTGTCGGCGGGCGTGCCCTCGACCCGCGTGAAAAATACCTGATCCCCGCGGCCGCCGGCCTCGGCGGAAAAATAGTCAACGGGCGCGGTGTGGCTGGCGAAAGCGGCTTCGAGCCGCGCCGTGGCCATCGCGAGGTCGGTGCCGGTGAAAGGGAGGCCGGCCTTGGACCCGAGGCGGCGCACGGCGAGTTGGTTGCTCGCGTTGAAAGCGAGGATGGCGACGAGCGCCGGGGTGGCTGGGGCGGGAGCGAGCATGGCGGGATCAGGTCGGGGCTCGGCACTCAATCCGCTTCGATCCCCTCGGACTCCTCGGGCTCTTCGGCAAAGGGATCGCCGCAAAACTCCCGGCCAAAGAAATCGTCGGCGTCCAGAAGGTGAATCACGCCGGTGACAATCTCGGTGCGCGCACGGGCCGGGATCGTCGGATAGTCGAGGGCGAGTTCCTCGAGGAGCATTGATCGTGCGGCGGTGCGTCCCGCAATGCCGGTGAGGAGGTCTTCGGAGCGGGCGAAAAGTTCGTTGACGAGATCGTGGCTGGTCATGGCGTCGCGGTTCTCAAGAACGGGGTAAATCGGCGGAGAAGGTGGCTTTGCCTCTGACCGCCGGAGCGGCGGGCCGATCCGGTTAAGGTCGGGAGCACAGATTCGAGGTGGGACATGAGATTCGGTGGGAAAAAGAAAAGATCGGGTTTTGCGGTGAATTGGCAACGCCGGGCGAGATCTTTGCCGGGCGTGGCGTTCAAGTTCGAAATCTCTCGTCGAAGACGAACACCTCGGCTTGGCCGATCTTGATCTTGCCGAACTCCGGATGTGCGGGGTTTAGCAGATAGTTGAATTCGCCCAACACGACCGTGCTGGGCACCCGCAGCACGGCGCTCCGGCCGGTCTGTATCCAAGTGGCACCGAAAGTCTGGGTGGCCGACCCGTAGGGCAGGGCGCGCCAAGAGTCGGGCACCCGTGCGGGATGCTCGATCAGGGCGAGGGGAATCGTGGCGGCGATCATCACCCAAGGACGCGCGAGGAGGATCCGGGAGTCGCGCAGATTGGCCAAGACCTCCAGTGCGGCGAGCGAGCGTGATTCGCTGCTGTAGGCCACGCGCACCCCGAGGGGACTCCATCGCCCGCCCAGCAACCGCGAACCCTCTCCCGAAAAGGCATCGATGGCATGGGGCTGGCGGCAAAGTCGCCAAACGGTGACGTGGCTCACGTCACGATGCCGTGCCCGAGCTGCCCGATGAGAGTCTCGACCGCCCGGGCGCCCTGTTCGGTGCGCGCGAGGTCGAGCGGCGTGCGGCCGCCGAGGGCGGGCAGCTCTTGGTCCAGCCAGCGGCGCGTGTTCTCGTGCGTGCCGAGGAGATCCTTGGCTTGGTCGTAAAGCCGCATAACGCGCACGGCGCGCTCACCCTCGGGCACGTTGAGACGGGCCTTGGCGGCGACGCGTCGCGCATAGGTGCGGGGCGGGATATGCACCAGCTTGGCCAGCTCATCGACGGTGAAGCCGGCCTCGCGGCCGAAGACGACCAAGTCGAGCATGGGCAGGCCTTCTTCGACCCGGCTCGCCTGCCCGGCGTGATCGTGGATCGCCGGATAAGGCGGGGGACTTTTTTGCGTCTTCTTCATGTCGGGAAGGTGAGTCCGATGTGTGGAGTGACGCAAGCCGATAATGCCAAATGGCAGTATTGGCTCTGCCATTTGCCGAACTCAGTTCTTCAACACCTCGGCGAGCTTGGCGACGTCTTTGCCGCCGCCCATGGCGAAGTCGGGTTTGCCTCCGCCCTTACCGCCGAGTTGGGTCGCGAGATTCTGGATCATCTTGCCCGCTTGCTGGCCGGCCTTGATCGCGGCCGGGGAGCAGAAGGCGACGACGCTGGCCTTGTCGGGGAAAGCGGCGCCGAGTTGCACCACGCCCTCGCCCAGCCGGCCGAGGACCTGGGAGCCAAGCGAACGCAGGGAATCCGTATCGTCGACCGTGACGATCGCGGAGACGAACTTGAGGCCGTCGCGGGTCACCGCTTTGGCGGCGAGATCTTCCGCGAGGGAGGCGAGCGCTTTTTGCTGAAACGCCTTCAGTTGCTTTTCGATGTCCTTTTGGTGGGCGAGGAGGGCTTCGAGTTTTTTGTTCACGTCGGCGGTGCCGGCTCCGAGGTGGGCGCTGATGGCGGCGAGGGCGGCCTCGCGCGTAGCGATGAAATCGAGGGCGGGCTGGCCGGCGACGGCTTCGATGCGGCGGGTGCCGGCGGCGATAGCCATTTCGGCGACGATCTTGATCGTGCCAATCTCGCCAGTGGTGGCGACGTGGGTGCCGCCGCAGAGTTCGCGGCTGAAGCCGCCGATGTCGACGACGCGGACGAACTTGCCGTATTTGTCGCCGAAGAAGGCGAGGGTGCCCTCGGGTTTCTTGTCGAACTCGGTCTCGTAGGTCTGGACGGGAGAATTGTCGATGACGCGCTCGTTGATGAGTTTTTCGACCTCGAGGATCTGTGCGTGGGTGACGGCTTCGAAGTGGGAGAAATCGAAGCGCATGCGGTCGGGTGTCTTGGACGTGCCGGCCTGGCGGACGTGGGTGCCGAGGATTTTGCGGAGAGCCCAGTGGATCAGGTGTGCGGCGGAATGGTGGCGGTTGATCGCGCGACGGCGGACCACGTCGACCTCCAGGGTCGCCGGGGAGTTTAAGGCAGGGAGTTGAAGGTTAAGTTCGGGCGCAAGCTGATGCAGGTGGCGGCCGGATTTGTCTTTGATCGTGTCCACGATGTGGACGAGCTGGCCGGCTATGAGCGCGGTGCCGGTGTCGCCGGCCTGGCCGCCCATCTCGCCGTAGAAAGGCGTCTGGTCGAACACGAGGAACGTGGCTTTTTCGGACTTCACGACCTCGATGAGTTTACCGTGGGCGTGGGTCTGCGTGTAGCCGAGGAAGGTCGTGGGTTTCTGGTCGACGGCGGCTTCGCCCTCGGTGGCGGCGACGATGATTTCTTTTTTCTGGGCGGCGCGCGCGGTGGCGCGTTGGTTTTCCATGAGCCGGTCAAACTCCGTCGTGTCGACGGTGAGGCCGCGCTCGGTTGCGAGCAGCTGCGTCATGTCGAGGGGGAAGCCGAAGGTGTCGTAGAGTTCAAAGGCGGTGGCGCCGTTAACATTGGCGCCGTCGTCGGTGGCTTTGTTGAAAATGGCGAGACCCCGATCCAGCGTGCGGCCGAAAGATTCCTCTTCTGCGCGGATCACGCGCTGGACGATGTTTCGGCGCTCCTTTAACTCGGGGAACACGTCACCGAGGGACTCGACGACGGAAGCGACGAGTTGCTCGAAGAAACCGACGGGGAGGCCGAGTTTTTTGCCGTAGAGGATGCCGCGGCGGAGGATGCGGCGGATGACGTAGTTGCGGCCTTCGTTGCCGGGGAGGATGTTGTCGGCGATGGCGCAGCTCACGCAGCGGGCGTGGTCGGCGAGGACGCGGAAGGCGATGTCGGTGTTTTCCTGCTCGGTCAGGCCTTCGCGCTTCGTGGGGACGGTGCCGAGGTAGGTTTTGCCGGACAGCGTCGTGATCCTCGCGAAGAGCGGGGCGAAGACATCGGCATTGTAGTTGGAGGGCTCGGCGGAGAAGTCCGTGAATTTCTTCGTCGTGGCCATGATGCCGGCGACGCGCTCGAAGCCCATGCCGGTATCGACGTGTTTGGCGGCGAGCGGGGAGAAGGTGCCGTCGGCGTTGGCGTTGAATTGGATGAAGACGTGGTTCCAGATTTCGATGCAGCGGGGGCTGGAGGAATTCACGCCCTTGCGGCCTTCGATCTCATCGTCGGAGGGGAGTAAATTGAAATGGATTTCGGAGCAGGGGCCGCAGGGGCCGGTGTCGCCCATCATCCAAAAATTGTCCTTTCTATTGCCTGGAACGATATGCGTGGCCGGATCGAGCTCTGCCTTTTTAAAAAGTAATGCCCAAGTCTGAGCTGCCTCAAAATCAGAGCGTTCAAAAACCGATCCAGTATCGGAAACCGGCAAAGACAATCCGTGCTTAGATTGCTCTAGAATATAATTTAGTTCCTTTGCCCATTTTTGCTCCCAACCAGACTGGCCCATGTAGGGACAAAATACGGTGGCGTAGAGACGCTTGGCGGGAATGCCCCAGACTTTCGTCAACAGCTCCCAGCCCCAGGTGAGCGACTCCTTTTTGAAGTAATCGCCGAAGGACCAGTTGCCCAACATTTCGAAGAGCGTGTGGTGGTAGGTGTCGTAGCCGACGTCCTCGAGGTCGTTGTGTTTACCGCCGGCGCGGATGCACTTCTGGGTGTCGGCGGCGCGGGTGTCTTTGGCCGCGCGGGCACCGGCCCAAGTGGAAACGTCGGCGGCGCGGTCGCCGAGGAAGATGGGCACGAACTGGTTCATGCCGGCGTTGGTGAAGAGCAGTCCGGGCGAGTCCGGCAGGAGCGACGACGACGGGACGATCGTATGGCCGTGCGAGGCGAAGAAATCGAGGAAGCTCTGGCGGATTTGGGCGCTAGTCATGGAAGGTCGAAGAGATGCCCAAGGAAAACACGGAACACACGGAGGGGAAAATCAGGCTGGGCCAGTTCTGTGCTTTTCCGCGTATTCCGCGGGCAAAATATGGTTCAGAGATTCGCGATGATCGCGTCGGCCATGGCCACGGTGCCGACCGAGGGTTTGCCGAAGGCGATGTCGCCGGTGCGGGTGCCGGAGGTGACGGCTTTCCTGACCGCGGCCTCGATGCGCCCGGCGGTGGCTTCCATGGCGAAGCTGTAGCGGAGCATCTGGGCGACGGAGAGAATTTGCGCGCAGGGGTTGGCGATGCCTTTGCCCGCGATGTCGGGGGCGGTGCCGCCGGCGGGCTCATAAAGACCGAAAGGCAGGCCGAGAGAATTCTTGCCGACGCCGAGCGAGGCGGAGGACAACATGCCGAGCGAGCCGCAGATGACGGCCATCTCGTCGGAGAGGATGTCGCCGAACATATTCTCGGTCACGAAGACGTCGAATTGGTTGGGATCGCGCGCGAGCTGCATGGCGGCGTTGTCCACATACATGTGGCTGAGGGCGATGTCGGGGGCGTGGGCGGCCATGTGCTCGGTGACGGTTTTTCGCCAGAGCACGGAGGTTTCGAGGACGTTGGCCTTGTCCACGGAGCAGAGTTTCTTTTTGCGCGAACGGGCGGCGACGATGGCGACCTCGAGGATGCGGATGATCTCGGATTTTTTATAGACCATCGTGTCGACGGCCTGGATGTCACCGTCGGGGAGGGTGGTGGTCTGCTTGGGCAGGCCGAAGTAGAGGCCGCCGGTGAGTTCGCGGATGCACACGATGTCGATGCCGTCGGGGATGCGCTCGGTCTTGAGCGGGGAGGCGTCGGTGAGCTCGCGGTAGAGGAGGCCGGGGCGGAGGTTGGCGAAAAGGGTGAAGTGCTTGCGGAGCGGGAGGAGGGCGGCGCGCTCGGGCTGTTCCTTGGGCGGGAGTTTTTCCCACTTCGGTCCGCCGACGGAGCCGAAGAGGATGGCGTCGGATGCGGCGCAGAGCTGCAGGGTGGAGTCGGGAAGGGCCTTGCCGTGGCGGTCGATGCCGGCGCCGCCGACGTCGGCGATCTGGTAGTCGAGGGTGAGGTTCTCCTGCTTCGCAACGTGGGCGAAGACGCGGAGCGCTTCGGTCATGACTTCGGGTCCGATGTAGTCACCGGGCAGGACGGCAAACTTGAGAGTGGGCATGGGAAAAGGGTCGAGATTGCCCCGCGCGGACGAGCGGTGGCAAGAGGGGAAGTAAGAGGAGTAAGAGGAGTAAGCAGGATAAGAAGAGTAAGGGGACGGATTGAAGGTTGGGGCTTTCCGCGGACGGATTCGCTGGCACAACCGTCGGTGGGCTTCGGCCCGTTTACCCGATGGTGCTTTCGCTTTCCGCTTGGTGGTTGTTATTACTCGCCGTGCCCGTGCTGCTGGGCGGGGAGGCCGTGCTGCGGCGCGTGCCTTGGCTCGTGCGGGGCAATATCCCGGCGGCGGTCGCGGGCGGGTTGTTGGCGGCGGGTCTGGTGCTGGGGCTGCGGGCGACGGGAGCATTGGAGATCGCGTGGCAGACCAAGGTGACGGCGGCGTGGTGGACCTGGCTGGCGACGCCGGAACCGGAGTGGCTCACGCGGCCGGCGAAGGCGGTGAATCTGCCGCTGCTCGTGGGCTTTTTCACCTGCGTGGGGCTGGCGGCGCCGCTGAGCATTTTGCGCACGGGCGGGCGGGCGTTGGTGATCTTGCTCGGTGCGGCGACGTTGATGGCGGTGCTGCAAAATCTCTTGGGCGTCGCGCTCGCGAAAGCGCTGGGCGCACCGCCGCTCCTCGGCGTGGTGTGCGGGTCGCTCACCTTGGTGGGCGGGCATGGCACGGTGCTGGGGTTTGCGTCGCGGTTTGAGGAAGCGGGCTTTGCGTCGGCGGCGACGGTGGGCGCGGCAGCGGCGACCTTCGGGCTGGTGGCGGGGGGCCTGTTGGCCGGGCCGTTGGCGGAGTGGCTCCTGCGCGGCCGTAAAATCGCAGTCACGCCGCAAGGCACATCGGGAGCGGTCGGGCTGAGCGGCCGGGGCGGGCTGCTGGCGGATACGCGGGCGTTTTTCGGCGACCGCCGGGCGGCGTTGACGCATCTGCTGGTGCTGGCCGCGTGCATCAAGGCGGGGGCATGGGTGAGCTTCGGGCTCGCGAAGCTCGGCGCGGCGTTTCCGGCCTACATGGGGGCGCTGCTGGTGGGCCTGGCCGTGCGGGCGGCGCACGATGCGGCCGGCGGACACTGGCTGCGGGTCGAGACACTGGCGCGGCTCGGCGGTTTGCTGCTGGCGCTGTTTCTCGCGGTTACACTATCGGCGCTCAATCTCGCGGAGTTGGCGACGGTAGCGGGGCCGATGCTCGTCATCCTCGTCGCAAACATCGCGGTGTCGCTCGCTTTTGCGGCGTTGGTCGTCTGGCCGTTACTGGGCCGCGATCACGAGGCGGCCGTGATGGTGGCGGGCTTGGTGGGTTTCGGCGTGGGCTCGACGGCGACGGCGGTGGCGGCGATGAATGCGATCCAGCTCAGGCGCGGGCCGGCCCCGCGGGCCCAGGCGATCGTGCCGCCGACGGGCGGATTCTTGATCGACCTGACGAATGCGCCGACGACAACGGCGTTTCTGCAATGGCTGCGGTAGGCGCGGGCAAAGCGGAATTGCGACGAAGCGAAGAATCGGAACCCGCAGGACGGTGGTGAAGCTCGGATCGGCGGCTGGGTCAGAAAGTTTGGCTCCGGGTGCCGGATCGCGGGTCGATCCGGTGTAACCGTTGCTCAGAAAACCGCAGGTTCTTTAGAAAATAACATGAACTCCCTACCTCCCATCGCCGAGACAATTTCCCAAGGCGGCCGCACCGGCTCCGTCGAGACCTCCGAAGACGGCTTCAACCTGCACTTTAAGCCACCGTCGCCGACGCATCCGCAGGGCCTCACGCCCGAGCACCTGTTCGGGGCGGCCTGGGCGGCGTGTTTCAACGGTGCGGTGAAACACGTCGCCAAGGAATCGGGGCACGCCGACGAGGGCATTACGGTCACGGCGCACGTGCAACTCCACCCCGAGGGGCCAAAGCCGTTTTCCGTGGAACTGCTCGTGTGCATTCCCAACCTCGACGACACCAAGGCCGAGGCGGTGCTCGCGAAGGCCCAAGCGATGTGCGCCTATTCCAAGGCGACCGCGGGCAACGTGGACGTGAAACTCACGTTGGATTGAGTTGCCGCGACCTGCGCCGGTTAAGCGTCGGCCGCCAACCCTCGCGCTGCGGGCAGGCATACCTCGCGGACTGCGCGCGGGCGCGTGGGCCGATCGCGGATCCGGGACAAATTGTTTGATCGCGAGCCGGAACCGGCTGCGGAAGGCCGGGTCGGCTCCCGTGCGGCGGGCTACCGTTCCGATGGCCGTGTGACGCAAAAACAAAAAATAAATCCGATTCCGCCATGAACCCACCGACCCACGAAGACGTGCAACAACGCGCCAAAAACCTCTGGAGCGCCGCCGGCGGGCCTTCGGGCCGAGATATGGAATTCTGGCTCGCGGCCGAGCAGGAACTTTCGGACGCCGCCGGCCGGGGCGCCGGATTCTCCGACGAGATGAAGCGGGAGACGTCGCCCATGACAGACGCCGCGGAACCGGCGACAGCGGCGCCGATGCCGAGTCAGGCGGTCTTGGCGGCCGCGTTGCAAAAACAACAAGCCCGCGCGCCGATCGTTCCGCACAAGACCGGGCTCAAAGCCAAGCCGCCCGAGACCGGCAAGCCGCTTTGGGACAAGCCGCACTCGTCGTGATGGTCGCGAATTCGGAAGGTCAACGGCGACGAGGCGAAGAATAAGGAACCGGCGGCCGCGGTTTCGAAAACGTCGTCGCGGAGGCGCTCGGTGCTTTGGGGAACAGCGCCCGGAAAGTCGCGCGGGATCGGTCGCGCTCCTGCGGAGGGGCCGATTATGTCGCCGTGGGCGACTGGTTAGAGCGCCTTGTGGCCGCCGTCGCAGAGGGCGCCGGTCTGCGAGTGTTTGCAGCCGCAAAAGTAGACGGTCTCGGTCTTGTCGGCTTTGAACATCGTCGGGGAAAATCCCGTGCCTTTGTGCGAGCCGTCGCAGAACGGTTGGTTCTTACTGAGGCCGCAGGAACACCAAGCGTAGGACTTGCCGGCTTCGACGTTGACGGGATACGGGGACTTTTGGGCGACGGTGGGGGAATTCATGGGTAAGCGCAGGCTGGACGGCGTCGGCATGGTCGCGAGGACCAATTGCGAGGCATCGGCAAATTCGGTTCACGGTTGCGGGAACGGTCAAAGCGGGTCCTTTCGGCAGCGTGAAACTTCATGTCATCCCGGCCGGGCCAATCCAGACCAATGCCTATTTGCTGACCTCCGAAAAGCGGGGGGAGGCGGTGTTGATCGATGCGCCCGGGGATGTTTGGCCCCAGGTCGCAGCGCTGCTGGAACAGGAAGGCTGCGACCTGACGGAGCTCTGGCTCACGCACGGGCACTGGGACCACACGCAGGGCGGGGCGCAGGTGGTGCGCGGCACCGGGGCCAAGGTGCGCGCGCATCGCGACGACCAAGTGCTGATCGAAACGCCGCAGGTGATGAGCGCGTTTCTCGACCCGGGGATCAAGCTGGAGCAGATCAAGGTGGACCACTGGCTGGAGCCGGGTGAGGTGCTCTCGGTGTTCGGCACGACCGCCGAGGTGCGGCACGTGCCGGGACATTGTCCGGGCAACGTGTTGTTCTATTTCAAGCAGGGCGGGGCGGCGTTTGTGGGCGACGCGCTGTTCAACGGGAGCATCGGGCGGACGGATTTGCCGCAGGGAAACCACGAGCAGTTGCTGGCGGCGATCAAGGCGCAGATCTATACGTTGCCGGGCGAAACGGCGGTTTATCCCGGGCACGGCGAGCCGACGACCGTGGAGCGGGAGATGACGACGAATCCTTATGTGCGAGGGTGAGTAAGCGGGGTAAGAAGAGTAAGAGGCGGAGGTCCGTTGGCCTCATCGATCATAGGAGGCGGTCGCGTCCGCAATACGGACGCTGCTGCAGCGCATTTCGGGGAGAACGAGAAAGATCAGGAGGACGAGAATGAGGTTCTTTCGGACGTTGCGGGAGGAGCGCGGGTGTTTTTGATGAGGGGCATGGAGGAGCACGAAGTATTCATGCGGCGGGCGTTGGCGGTGGCGCGCAGCGTCTGGGGCACGACGCACCCGAATCCGATGGTGGGCGCGGTCATCGGTGAGGAAGGGCGCGTCGTCGCGGAGGGCGCGACGGCTCCGGACGGCGGGCCGCATGCGGAGCGGCTGGCGTTGCTGGCACGGGGCAAGCCGCCGCGTCCCGGGGCGACGCTGTATGTTACGCTCGAGCCCTGCTGCACCCACGGGCGCACGGGCGCGTGCACGGATGCGATCATCGCCTCGGGAATAAAACGTGTGGTGGCGGGGGCGACGGACCCGTTTCCCGGGCACCAAGGGCATGGCTTCGCGGTGCTGCGGGCGGCGGGTATCGAGGTGATCACCGGAGTGTTGGAGCGGGAATGCACGGACCTAAATCTGGTCTTCAACCATTGGGTGACGACCGGGCAGCCGTTGCTCGCGGCCAAGGCGGCGATCACCCTCGACGGGCGCACGGCCTGCCGCACGGGCGACTCGCAATGGATCACGGGCGAGGCGGCGCGGGCCGACGTCCACCGTTGGCGGCGGCTGTTCCCGGCGATCGCGGTGGGGGCGGGCACGGTGTTGAAGGACAACCCTCGGCTCACGGCGCGCGTCGAGGGCCAGGAGACTTGGTGTCCGTTGCGTTTCGTCTTCGACGGACGCCTGCGGACCGTGAACGACAAGTTTCAGCCTCACGTCTACACGGACGAGTATCGCGAGCGCACGGTGGTGGTGACGACGGCGAATGCCGGCCAAGGCTACGTGAGGAAACTGCGGGACATGGGCGTGCAGGTGTGGGTGTGCGACACGCCGACGCAGCGGGTGCCGTGGACGGAGTTTCGACGGCGGTGCGTCGAGGCGCGGTTGAGCGGCGTGTATTGCGAAGGCGGCGCGCAGCTGATGAGCCAGCTCGTGCAGGAGCGGCAGCTGGACTATCTGTTTCTCTACCGCGCGCCGGTGCTGCTGGCGGACGAGCGGGCAAAGCCGGTCTTGACGGGCCTGCGGACGGAGACGTTGGCGCAGGGCCTGCGGCTGGCGGACGTGAGGCAGGAAAGTTTCGGCGACGATGTGCTGACGCGCGGGCGGGTGACTTACCCCGGGAAACTCTCGATCGATGAAACTGTATTTAGCGTCGGGTAACGCGCACAAGGCGGCGGAGCTGCAGCAACTCGCCGATGAATCGCCTGCCGGCAGGCTCCTGCGTATCGAAATCGTCTCGGCGCGGGCGGTCGGCGGGATGCCGGCGGTCGTGGAGGACGCGGGGACGTTCGTCGGCAACGCGCGCAAGAAGGCGCTGGCCCTTCGCGAAAAAATTCCGGCCGATGCTTGGGCCCTCGCGGATGACAGCGGGCTGTGCGTCGATGCGCTCGGGGGCGGGCCCGGCGTGGAATCGGCCTATTACGCGGGACCGCAGGGCGACGGCGCGGCGAATCTCGCGAAGCTCGTGAAGGTCTTGGGCGATGTTCCGGACGCGCAGCGGGGTGCGCATTTCGTGTGCGTGCTGCTGGTGCGGGGGCCGGACGGAGCGGAGGAAATCTTCGAGGGCAGGTGCGTCGGACGGCTGCAACGCGAGCCGAAGGGTGGCGCGGGCTTCGGGTATGATCCGTTGTTTGTGCCGGAGGGTTTGTCCGGGAGTTTCGCGGAGCTGGGAGAGCGCGTGAAAAACGGGATCAGCCACCGGGCGCGGGCGTGGGCGAAATTGGCGGAGTGGGCCGGGGGCTCGGTGTAGGTCGTCCGCCTTGCGGACGCCGGATCGGAGCGGGCGGCGGTTTTCGGCGTCTGCAAGACAGACGCCCTACAGCTTCTGCTGCGCGTAGATCGCGGCGGCTTGGGCGCGGCGGGAGACGTGCAGTTTCTCGAAAATGTTGCTGAGGTAATTTTTCACGGTTTTCTCGGTGAGGCCGAGGTCGTTGCCGGCTTCCTTGTTGGTCTTGCCCTGCGCGATGAGGGCGAGGACGCGGTGTTCCTGCGGGGAAAGGCCGGCGAGGACGTCCTTGGCGGGGCCGCCGGCTTTCATGAACTGCATGACGCGGGCGGTGACGGCGGGGTCGAGGATGGATTTGCCGGCGGCGACGTCGGTGATCGCCTGGACGAGACCGCGGCTGTCGATTTCCTTGAGCAAATAGCCGTGGGCGCCGGCGCGGATGGCTTCGTCGACAAGGGTGTCGTCGGCGACGGAGGTGAGCATGAGCACGCGGGTTTCGGGCAGGCGGCGGAGGATTTCCCGGCAGGCGTCGAAGCCGGAGCCGTCGGGCAGGCGGAGGTCGAGCAGGACGACATCGGGCCGGTGCCGCACGCAGGCGGCGACACCGGTGGCGACCCCGGCGCCCTCGCCGACGATCTCGAGCGCACGCACGGCCCCGAGGAGGGCGCGAAGGCCGAGGCGGACGACCTCGCTGTCGTCGACGAGGACGAGGCGGATGCGGGCGGGCGAAACGGCGGTCAAGGGATGGGGGTGGGTTGGGCGGGCACCGTGAGGACGAGGCGGGCACCCTGACCGGTTTCGCTGGTGAGGCGGAGGGTGGCACCCATGCGGTTGGCGCGGGCCCGCATATTCGTCAGGCCGTGGCTGGAAGCGGCGGGGCGGCGGGCGGCATCGAAGCCGGTGCCGTTGTCCTGCACGAGGAGGCAGACGGCGGTTTCGTTCTGATGCACGCGGACGTTGATCAACGACGCGCCGCCGTGACGCAAGGCGTTGCTCACGGCCTCGCGGGCGATCTGGAGGGTCTCGTTGCGGTGAGCGGGGGCGAGCAGGAGGGCGGCGTCCTCATCGATCTTGATGTCGAAGGTGACGCTGCGACCGGCGCGCAACTCGGCGAGGCTGGCCTCGAGCGCGACGGCGAATCCCGAGCTTTGGAGCCGGTCTGGCGTGAGACCGGTGATGTGGGCGCGCACATCGCGGATGATGGCGTTGATGTTGGCCGTGCACCGGGTGAGGCGGAGGGCGGCCTCGGTCGGGTCGGCGCGGAGCAGCGGGCGGATCGACTCGAGGGTGAGCCCGAGAGCGTAGAGGGATTGGATGAGGCCGTCATGCAAGTCGCGGCCGAGGCGGATTTTTTCCTCGAGCGAGCGATTGAGTTCGCGGGCTTTGAGGGCGAGGTCTTCCTCGGCGCGGCGTCGCCCGCCGCGTTCCGATTGCAAAGCTGCGCTTTGGGCGGCCGAGTTTTTGGCGAGGTGCTCGAGGCTGCCCATGTCGGCCCGGGTGGAAAGCCACGGGGTCTGCGTGCCGGTGGGCGTATTCGGTCGCGCCGGCACCACGACGAGCAAGACGACCACGGTGACGATCAATACGACGAGCAGGAGCAGGCCGAGGGTGAGGCGTTGTTGCGAGCCGAGCAGGCGGCTCCCCGGCGGCAGCGCAAACGAGAGACGCACGGCGGGCAGGCCGGCGATTTTTTCGGTGAACGAAAGCAAAGTCGGTCCTTCGCCACCCGATCGGACCTCAGCTGCGGATGCAGGGGCGACGGTCGCGCCGACGGCTTCCGCCGCGCGCGAAACCGCCGCGGCGGTGGGCTCGGCGCCCGGGACGGCGAGCAAGGCGACGGTTTTCTGAAATTGGGTGCGCTTGGTCTCGATCGCCTCGCTGCGCAGGCGGTCGGTTTGGCGTTGTAACCAGCTCTGGGCGGCGAGGGCGGTCGCAAGAAAGACCACGAGCAGGAGGGCGGTGTAACCGAGGAGACGGAGCAGGGAATTCATACGCGCGAGGCGACTTTGCCGTGGTCAGGTTTAACCACGAACAGTCCTCCCAAACCGAGATAAAACCGCCGTGAAACTTCGCCGGGTCGGGCCCGCGGCGTGACGGCGCGGGAATGATCGCCGGTCGGCGGATGCAAAACTTTCGACATTGGGCCGGTCGTGAGTTTGGTTCCCCGGCTCCACCTATGAAGTCGTTCTACATCACCACCGCGATCGACTACGTGAACGGCTCGCCGCACCTCGGTCACGCTTACGAAAAGGTGCTCACGGACGTGATCGCGCGATTCCGCCGGATGATGGGCGACCGCGTCTATTTCCTCACCGGCGTCGACGAGCACGGGCAAAAAGTGCAGCAGAGCGCGAAGAAAAAGGGCATCCCGCCGCAGCAGTTCACGGACGAGGTCAGCCTGGAATTCCGCGCCCTCCTGCCAAAGCTGAACATTTCCAACGACGATTTCATCCGCACGACCGAGGAACGGCACAAGAAAATCGTGCGGCAGGTGCTGCAGCAGCTCTTCGACAAGGGAGAAATCTACAAGGCCGAATACAAGGGCTTTTACTCGACGCGCCAAGAGCAGTTTTTGCAGGACAAGGACCGGCTTCCGGACGGTGCTTGGCCCGAGATTTTCGGCGAAGTCACGGAGATCGTGGAGTCGAACTACTTCTTCAAACTGAAGCAGTATCAGGCGTGGCTCGTGGAGTTCCTCACGCAGAACGAAAACTTTATCTTCCCGCGCAACCGGCAGAAGCAGGTGTTGGAATTCCTCAAGGAGCCGCTTAACGACCTGTGTATCTCGCGTCCGCGCGAGCGGCTGGAGTGGGGGATTCCGCTCCCGTTCGACGATGCCTACGTGACCTACGTGTGGTTCGACGCGCTGCTCAACTACTATTCGGCCGTGGCCGACAAGCCCGGCGTGTGGCCGGCGGCGTATCACGTCATCGGCAAAGACATCCTCCTGCCGCCGCACTCGGTCTATTGGCCGATCATGTTGCACGCGGCGGGACTGCCGTTGCCCGGCGGAATCATCGCGCACGGTTGGTGGATGCAGAGCGGTTCGAAGATGTCGAAGAGCACGGGCAACGCGCTCAATCCCCTCGACCTCGTGACGGAGTTCGGCGCGGATGCGTTCCGCTACTTCCTGATCCGCGAGATGAACGTGGGGCAGGACAGCGACTTCACCCGCGAGCAGTTTCTCGTGCGTTACAACAGCGAGCTCGCGAACAATTTCGGCAACCTCGTGAACCGCACGTTGAACATGACCAACCGGTTTGCCGGTGCGATCGTGCCGGCCGCCGAGGTGGCGGAGGACGCGGAGAACGAGCTCAGGGCGCTCTGGGAGACGACCCGCGACGA
>JBDNFZ010000287.1:0-3800 GCA_041689555.1 Opitutaceae bacterium
GGGACGTGGGACGTGGGACGTGGGACGTGGGACGTGGGACGTGGGACGTGGGACGTGGGACGTGGGGCGTGGGGCGCGGGACGTGGGGCGCGGGACGTGGGGCGCGGGACGTGGGGCGCGGGACGCGGATCGCAAATAAATTTGCTCCTACGGGACGGCTATTTTTCCAGGCGGATGAGCTGGTAGCGGTGGAGGCCCATCGGGGCGGGATCCCAGTTTTTTACGGCGGGATGAATCAGATAGGTGCGCGCGCCGAAGTAGAGCGGGGCGAGGCCGGGATCTTCGAGCAGGAGCGTCTCGGCTTCGCGCAGCACGGCGAAGCGCGCGGCGGGATCGAGCGCGTTCGCGGCCCGATCAAGGAGTCGGTCGTAGGCCGGGTCGGACCAGCCGCTGGAGTTGCTGCCGTGGCCGGTGCGGAAGGCATCGAGATAATTGGTCGGGTCGGAGAAATCGCCGGTCCAGCCGCGGATCGCGATGGTGTGGCGGAGGGTGTTTTGGGTTTCCACCCACGTCTTTTGCTCGGAGGGCTCGATCGTGATTTTTACGCCGAGCTCACGTTGCCACATCGCCTGAATGACCTCGGCGACCTTGGACATCGCGGCGTCGTTGCGCACGAGCAGGGGCAGCGTAGGGAAACCCTTGCCGCCGGGGAAGCCGGCGGCGGCGAGCAATTCGCGCGCGGCGGCGAGGTCCTCGGGCTGGCCGGTCGGGCCCACGTAGCCGCCGCAATCCGGCGGCACGAGGGTGCGCGCAGGCTGGCGGGAATCATTGAAGACGGCATCGACGATCGCGGCGCGATCCAACGCGAGGGCGAGGGCGCGACGCACACGCGGGTCGTCCAAGGGCGGCTTGGTGACGTTGAAGTTGACGTAGAAAATCGCCAGCAACGGATCGAGGCGCAGGCGCTCGGGCGACTCCTTGCGATAGACCGGAATTTTCGAGGGCGGCACGTCGAACGTGAGGTGCAGTTGCCCGGCGCGGAAGTTGAGGTCCTCGGTGTCGGATCTTTCGACGGGAAAAAACACGACGCGCTCGAGCGCGTTCGTAGCCGCGCCCCAGTAGCGGGGATTCTTGATGGCGACGACACGGGCGTTGGGTCGCCATTCGGCGAGGGTGAACGCGCCGTTGCCCACGAGCTTGCCGGGGCGCGCCCATGGAGAGGTGCGGTCGTCGGCGCGGCCGGCCTGCTCGACGGAGACACGGTGCAGCGGCATCGTCGTGGCCAAAATCGCGAGCAGGAAGGGCGTCGGTCGCGCGAGCGTGAGGCGCAGCGTGGCGTCGTCGAGGACCTCGACGCCGACGTCGGAGAAAGTTTTTGTTTTCCCGGTGTTGAACGCCTCCGCCCCGCGAACCGGCCACAGCATGTAGGCGTAGGCTGAGGCGAGCGCGGGTGATAGGTAGCGCTCGAACGACCAGGCGAAATCGCGCGCGGTGACGCGGTCGCCGTTGGACCAGCGGGCGTTGACGCGCAGGTGAAAGGTGTAGGTCAGGCCGTCCGCCGAGATGTCCCACCGCTCGGCGACGCCGGGCACGGGCGTCGCGGTTTTCTCGTCGAAAGCCGTGAGGCCCTCGAAGAGGGCGCCGATGATGTTAAACTCGGTCGACGAGTCGTAGAGGTGCGGGTCGAAGGAGGCGGGTTCGTTCTGATTGCCGAGGAGGAGCGTCTGGGTGCGGATGCCCTCTTCGACGGGCGTCTCGCGCTTGGTGCAGGCGGTGAACGCGAGGGCGGAAAGGACGAGGCAGAGGGCGGGGAGGCCGGGGCGCATGGCGCTATGAAGGCGCGGCTCGCGGCGGGCGCAAAATTCTTTTCCAAGAAAGCACGCGGAGGCGCGTTTAACCGGAGAATCCTCATGGCTACCGAAACCCCGAATCCTCGGGCTCACCCACATGACAACGCCGGTTTTCCGGAACGCACCTTCGCGGAGCACGCCGCCCCGCTCACGCGGTATGCGGCGCGGTTGCTCGGCGATGCTGACCGGGCGCGGGATGTGGTGCAGGATACGTTCGTCAGGTTCATGGTCAGCCCGTCGCGGCGGTGGACGGGCATGTGGTCGAGTGGCTTTTCACCGTGTGCCGGCACCGCGCGCTTGATGTGTTGCGCAAGGAGGGACGCGTGAGCCGTTTTGCGGAAGGACAGGCCGAGCGCGTGGCGGCGGCGGAGGCACGGCCGGGGCGCGAGCTGGAGGCGGCGGAGACGCAGGCAGCGCTGCTGGCGCCTATAGGGAAGTTGCCGCCGAACCAGCAGGAGGTGGTGCGGCTTGAATTTCAGAGCGGATTTTCCTATAAGGAGATCGCGCGGATTACGGAACTATCGGTGATCAATATGGGGTTTTTGATCCGCACGGCGGTCGCGAAATTGAAGAGCGAATTTGCCGCACAGTGGCCCTGAAGAAACGAGGAACGACGATCATGAATTCCGACAATCAAAAGATTTACCCGATGACCCCCGGCTGACCGCTTACACGCTCGGCGAGATCGAGGGTGACGAGCGGGCGGCCGTCGAGGCGGCGCTGCGAGGGGATGCGGCGTTGCGGGCGGCGGTGGAGGATATCCGCGCGGCGGCGGCGCAACTCGAGTGTGCGCTGGCGACGGAGGCTTTGCCGGCGGCGCCGGGGATGAAGCCGGCGGCGGACGTGAAGGCCTTGGCACGGCCAGTTCGTGGCGTGCTGCTGCGGTTTCCGCAGGCGTATTTCGTCGTGTCGGGCTTGGCTGCGGCGTGCTTCATGGTGTTTGTGATGGTGCGCGATCCGGACGCGAGGCCAGTGGCGGCGGTGACCGAGGGGAAGGTTTACACGGTGTTGAATTTGCCGCCGGCGGAATCGGCGGTGGCGGCCAGCGAGCCGGAGGCACCGGATTTGGTAGCGGTGCCGCCGAAGACGGTGATGCTTCAGGTGCCGGACTTTTCGCAGGACGCGGCGCCGTCGCCGGAGGCGAGCCGGAAGGACGAGTCGCTGCTCGGGCAGGCGGGAAATTCGATCCCTCCAACGCCGTCGGCGTTGGATGCGGCCAAAGAAGGAACAGGAACGACACCCGGGACTTTTCTCCGGGAGAAAGCGATCACGCTCGAGACGCAACCGATGCGGCAACTTGCCGGCAATGATGCCGGAGAAAACGGTGGCGCGCGGCGGTGGTTTTTAAAAAATCCCTCGGCGGTGCGTCGGAGCCAGGAGCGGTCGGTGCTAAAATTCACACCTTCGCCGTCGCCGCCGAGCGGGCGCGGATGGCGGACGAGCCGGGGCGCACGGAAAATTACGCCTACCGCAAGGACGGCGAATTTCTGAGCGTGGCGGAGAATCCGCTTTCGACGTTCTCCGCAGATGCGGACACGGCGGGCTATGCGAATGTGCGGCGGATGTTGCGCGCGGGGAAGAAGCCGCCGACGGATGCGGTGCGGGTGGAGGAGCTGGTGAATTATTTTCCGTATCGGTATGCGGCGCCGAAGAACGAGGCGTTTGCCGCGGCGCTCGAGGTGGCGGATGCGCCGTGGGCGGCCGGGCACCGGTTGGTGCGCATCGGGCTCAAGGCGCGCGAGGTGTCGGCGAACGAGCGCGGGGCGGCGAATCTGGTTTTCCTCGTGGATGTCTCGGGCTCGATGAGCGGGCCCACGCGGTTGCCGCTGGTGAAGGAATCGCTGCGTTTGCTCGTGAACCGGCTGCGGTCCGACGACCGTGTGGCCATCGTCACGTATGCCGGGAATTCCGGGCTGGCCCTGGCCTCGACGCCGGTGGCGCAGTCGCGCGAGATCGTCGAAGCCATCGACGTGATGACGCCGGGCGGTGCGACCAACGGCGGCTTGGGCA
>JBDNFZ010000288.1:0-4540 GCA_041689555.1 Opitutaceae bacterium
CAAGGCTTGGTCCTGTCCGCCGGTCCTCCGGCCGGTCTGGGCTTTGCTCTCACGCGGCCTTGCGTGCCGTCCCGGCGGTGCGCCACCGCAGCGGTCAACGCCTCAGTCGGCGCGTGGCCGCACCTTCAAGATCAGCCCGGGGTCGTCGCTGATGATGCCCTGCACGCCCGCGTCCCACAGCTGCCGCGCCTGCGCCGGATCGTTCACGGTCCAGACATGGGTCACCGTGCCGCTGCCGCGCAGCGTGCGCACCAACGCGGCGATCGGCACCGGCAGGCCGTGCCAGCGCGGCGGGATGCACAGGGCCTGCACCTGCGGCGGCGCGGCTTTCCGACGCAGCAGCGCCGGCCACAGCAGGGCCACCACATCGGGAGCGCTGGCGCCGAGCGCGAAGCCCGCGCCGCGCAGCGGGCGCGTGGCCTGCGGGTCGAAGCCGGCGACGATGATGCGCGCGGCCATGCCGTGCCGTCGGACGGCGTGGCGCAGCGGTTCGGTCGCCGCGGGAGTCTTCACATCGATGATGCACGGAAGCTGCGACGGCAGCGCCTCGATCAGCTCGTCGAAGGTGGACACCGTCACGCCGCGGGCGCGCCAAGGAAACGTGCGCCCGTTGTCGCGGGTGAAGCGCGCTCCGGCGTCCAGCCGCTTGAGCTCGGCCACGCTGCGCGACGCCAAGGCGCCGATGCCGTCGGTAGTGCGCTCCAGCGTGGCGTCATGGAACACCACCGGCACGCCGTCGCGCGAGACATGCACGTCGAACTCGACCGCGTCCACGCCCAGCGCCACCGCTTCCAGGAACGACTCGAGCGTGTTCTCCGGCGCGAAGGCGCGGTTGCCCCGGTGGCCGATGACCGGGCGCGCCAACGGGTCGAGCAGGATCATCGGCCGGGCCGGCGCGGGGCGCGGCGTAAATCGCGACGCAACCCATGGCCCGTTGCACCGTCCGGAGGCCGTCCGCCGGCGGCGCCACGCCGGCCGCACGGTCGCCGCCCCGCTGTGCCGCGCGGGCTTCCATTGCCGATAGGATACCGGATTTTACGGTGTGAATTCATCGTCTCGGCCTCACCGCCCACCAAGCCGCTCCCACCCCCAGCGCAAAACCCGTATACCCCACCGCAAACACCCACCATGGCGCCTCCCAATACAGCAGTCGTGAAAGCCAGTGTTCGACGAAGCTTTCGCGGTAACCGGTTTGGCCGGCGAAGCGGCGCAAGTCTTGTTCCCACACGGTCAGGGGGCAGAGCTGGCCCAGCCAAGTCTGGGCGGCGATGAAGACCATCAGGGCCAGATGGGTGAGGCGCAGGCGGAAGTGGCGGACCCAGCGCCAGCCGAGTGCTCCGCCGATCAAGACGAGGGGCAACAGGCCCACCACGAACAGCACGATGCCAGCATGCAGCGCGAGAATCGCGTCGGCCAGCCACAAGGCTTGGGTGGGGGGCAGGGTGGGCATGGTGGGCAGGAGCCAAGGCTGGTTGCTCGAGGTCCGAAAGAGGAGTCATAAGTCTGAAAAAAGCCATGGGGTGAATTTTGACAAAGCGCGTTGGAAGCGGTCGCGCTGCCGAGCCGAAACCTGTCCAGAGGCCGGCGCGGATCCGCCGGCTCCGCGGACACCGCCGCTCAGGTGGAGGCCGCAGGACCAAATTCCAAGAAGCGGAAGGCGGATAAGAAGCGGAAGAGGGATAAGAGAAACAACGGGAGAAAAGGGAGACCCGGGCGCGTCCTCGGAGAGGAGGTTCCGGCGGGCGGGGATGAACTTGCGATCCACGGCGGAGGTGTAGGCGGAGACGTTTCGGTTGGCTACTGTTTTCCCGGCGCGGCGGCCGCGGGAGTTTTGTTTTCCTCGGGTTTGCGGCCGCTGGTTGCGGGCGGAAGCAGGGCGGGTGTCCGAACGGAGCGCAGCGGACGGCTGGGGCGCGACCGGCGGAACGTTGCCTCTCTTCCGCAGCGGTTACCGGGCCCCGAGCCCCGGCCCGAAGCATAACCCATGTTCCCGGGCCGTGCCGGTTCTCCGGCCGATCACCCATCCGGCTGGTCTCCGCGATGAGGATGAGCCAGAGCACAGGGAGTATCCGGTTCAGGCGGCGGAAGGCGAAGCGAAGGAGGGTTCGGCGAAAAGCGGACGACGCGAAGCGGAGGGCGAGGGGCGGAAATCGAGAGAGAAAGCGGAGGGAGAAGCGATGGCGGGCGCGGGGCGGACGTGACGAATAGGTTACGCCGCCCGCGCGATTTTGACAAAGAGCGAGGGGCATGTGGGCTCCAAGGATGACCACACGACGTGACTTCCTCAAATCGGCCGGGCTCTACACGGCGGGCTTCGTCGGACTGCGTGAACTGGTGAACCGGCCCGACGGGGCGACCACCGCGGGCGGCGGGGCGGCGTTCGGCCGGCGCGCGGGGTTCGGGCCGTTGGTCGATGATGCGGCGGGGCTGTTTAAACTGCCCCGCGGGTTTCGCTACACGAAGTTCGGTGCGACAGGAGCAGAGATGGCGGACGGTTTGCTGGTGCCGGGGAAACACGACGGGATGGCGGCGTTTGCGGGGGCGGACGGTCGGACGTTGCTCGTGTGCAACCACGAGATGAAAAGCACCGATGTCGTGGTCGGCGCCTTCGGCAAGGATCTGGGCCGACTGGGGCTGGTCGACCGGGCGAAGATTTACGACTACGGCCACGGCATCGCGCCGCACCTGGGCGGGACGACGACGCTGGTCTTCGACACGCGCACGCAACGGCTCGAGCGGCAGTTTTTGAGTCTGGCGGGCACCACGGTGAACTGCGCGGGCGGACCGACGCCGTGGGGCACCTGGGTCACGTGCGAAGAAGTCGGCGATACGCCCGATGCGCACTCGGAGCAGCCGCACGGCTACAATTTCGAAGTGCGGCCGACGATGCGGCCCGCGCTGGCCGACCCGGTGCCGTTGAAAGCGATGGGGCGTTTCCGGCACGAAGCCGTCGCGATCGATCCGGCGTCGGGCATCGTTTATCAGACGGAAGATGTGGGCGACGGGTTGCTTTACCGATTTATCCCGAAGGAGCCGGGTAAACTGGCGGCGGGCGGGAGACTCCAGGCGCTCGTGGTGCGCGACCGCAAATCCGCCGACACCCGCAACCGGAAGACGAGCATGTTTCCCGTCGGGCAACGGCTCGCGGTGGAGTGGATCGACCTCGAGGAGATCGACAATCCCAAGGGCGACCTGCGGCTGCGCGGGGCGGCGGCGGGCGCGGCGGTATTCGCGCGGGGCGAGGGCGCGTGGTGGGGCAACGACTCGGTCTACTTCGCGATGACCGATGGCGGGCGCAACGCCTCGGGGCAGATTTTCCGGTATTTCCCGAGCGTGCATGAAGGCACGGCGCTTGAGGCGGCGACGCCGGGCGCCATCGAGCTGTTCGCCGAGCCGAACGACACCGAGCTGCTGCGCAATTGCGACAACGTCACGGTGGCTCCGTGGGGCGATCTGATCATCTGCGAGGACGCCGACGCGATCTGCCGGATCGTAGGCATCACGCCGCGAGGTGAATTTTATGTGCTCGGGGCGAACGTAAAAACGAGCCGGGAACTGACCGGCGCGTGTTTCTCGCCGGATGGCACGACGCTCTTTGTGAACGTGCAGAATCCCGGTTACACGCTCGCGATCACGGGCCCGTGGGCCGAGCGCTCGGGTTAAGGCCGGCCCGCTTCGGACCTCATCCGGCCGTCTGCTGGCCGGTTGAGGCAGTGAAGCCGGGGAAACGAGGGAAAGGCTTGAGCTGGACGGAAAGAGGCGGGTAGGTTGGCGGGACTTTGACGTCAGTAAGCGCCGCCGACTTCGCTTTCCTGATCGCCGAAAGCGACTCCGTGAACTGGTCGCTCTCGGTGGCGGTTTTCGTGGGCGTTTTGCTCGGTTTCGCCGGGGTTTGGGCGTTGCGCCGGCATACCTGGCGGATCGCGCAGGAGCAGGCGGCGGACCTGATCGAGGTGGCCCGGCGCGAGGCGGCGGTGGCGGCCGAGGAGATGAAACAGAAGGCCGAGGCCGAGGTGCAGGAGAAGCGGGCGGAGTTGAACCGGGATTTCGACCGCCGCGAGATCGAGGCCGACGTGCGGCTGCGTGAAATCCGCGCGCACGAGGAATCGCTCGGTTTGCTCGACTACCAATTGGAGCAGCGGCAGGAGCGTCTCAATCGCGAGACGGCGGCCGTCAAGCAGGCGCGGGACGCGATCCGGGCGCTCTCGAAGAGCGTGCGCAAACGGCTCGAAGGTGTTTCCCAAATGGATGCCGAGGAGATCCGGGGCGCGCTCCGCGAGGAGGTCATGCTCGAGTGCCAGGACGAATTGCGCGCGTTGCGGCGACAGACGTTGGAGAAATCCGAACAGGAGCTGCAGACCGACGCGCGGCGCGTCCTGATCGCCGCGATGCAGCGGATCGCGAGCAAGCCCAACAACGATCTGACCGCGACGCTGGTGCCGCTGCCGAGCGAGGATATGAAGGGCCGGCTCATCGGCCGCGAGGGGCGCAACATCAAGTCGTTCGAGGCGGCGACGGGCGTCACGCTGTTGATCGACGA
>JBDNFZ010000289.1:0-11948 GCA_041689555.1 Opitutaceae bacterium
AGCGTCTGGCCGACCGCGTTGAATACGGTGAGCGTCGGATCGGGTAAAACCCCGGTGACGCCGAAGCCTGCGAGGGTGGGGCCGACGCCGCGGACCAGCACGGTCCGGGGCTTGGCCCCGGTGACGACGAAGCCGAGCACTTGGGCGCCGTTGCCCGAGCCGGTGAGGGCGCGGCTGGAGAAATTGACGACGCGGCCGGGAATCGTGACGCGGTAGACGAGGACCATGTTGTCGTTATCGAGCGCGGCGGAGTAGGCGGCGCCGTCTTGGAAGCCGTCGGTCGTGATGAAATCGTTGTCGTTACCGACGAAAAGAAACCAGTCGTTGGGCGCGGTGTGATCGAGCGACGGCATCAGGGCGAGGGCCTCCCATTTTTCCGAGAGGGTGTTCACGTTGTCGACGGGACCGTTGTTGAGGCCGAATTTTGCGAGTTGAGCGGTGTCGTTCAGGTCGACGAGGACGGTGCCGGTGACGGGCGTGATCCCGGCGGCGAGCACGCCGCCCGGGGCCACGGGCGTGGCGGGAAGATCATACGGCGTGCCGGCGATGTTGGTGGCGCCGGTGATGTCGTATACGAGCACGGCACGATAGAGCGACGTGACGGAGTCGGTGCCGCGGCCGTTGCCGTCGCGGGCCAAGACGAGGAATTGCGTGTTGTTGATCGCGAGCAGCTCGCTCTGGGCGGGCACGCGCGCGGCGGTGCCGATCAGATAGGTGGGTAGCGCGAGCACGTATTCGGCGCGCAGGGTCGGCGTGCCGGGAACGGTCAGGTCGTAGGCGAGCAGCCGGGTGAAGCGGCGTGGGCCGGTGCCGCCGGTGCCGCCGTCTTGGCGCGTCGCCGACTGGAGGAGGGCGAAGAGCGTCTTGCCATCGGGGGAGATCGAGAGGCCTTCGAGGCCCTGGTTGTTTTGGCGGCCCGTGGTGGGATTGGCCGGCGCGGGGACCGGTTGGCCGGGACCGGGATTGTTGGAGGCAAAAGAATCGGCGCCGTTGCGTTTCGGGATCAGCGCTTCGGGCGGGCGAATCGCCGCTTGGAGTTTGCCGTCGGCGGCGAAGCGGAAGACGTAGGGACCGTATTCGTCGCTTACCCAGAACGTGCCGTCGGCATTGACGACGATGCCTTCCGGATCGAGCGAGAGGCGGCCGTTGAAGGCCTGGGGCATGGCGGGCAGGCCGGGGCGGGTGCCGGTGCCGGCCGGGGTGGGATCAAGCGAGGTGAAGGGAGTGCCGTCGGCCTCGGTCAGGCGGATCGTGTCACTCAGGACCAGACCGACCTGCGTCTGTGTCGTGGCTCCGGCGAAGGCCGGCCGGAAGATAACCGCAATGCGGTTGATCCGGGAAACGTAGTTCGTGGTGCCCGCGAGATTGTAGCCGCGATCAGGCTGGCCAAACAGAGTCCCGGTGTAGGCACCGTCGGCGGTGCGGCGCCACGAGCCGGGAGCAAAGGCGAATGCCGAGAAAGAGCCGAAGGTCTCGCCGAACTTGTCCCTGAGGTTGGCCGGCATCCGGCCGACGCCGACGAGACCTTGGTTGGCAAACGTCTGACCGTTGGTCGTGACCGTGGTCACGGGCTGGGCGGCGAGGCCGCCGGCGAAGAGGAAGGACAGGGTGACGAGTCGAAGAACGCGCATAGGACCGCCAGATTGCGCTGGGAATGTGTCAAATCCGTGACCGTTCGACGACACTTGGGTGACAAATGACGGCCGGAAAAGCAGTCGTCACTCAAATGTCATAACCACGTCATCTGGGCGTCACGAAGCGTTGTTAGATTCGCGCGGTTTGCTGGAAGCGGGACCCGTTTCAACCACCGCACCGGCCATCGAAACCAGTCCAGAAGCCAGCCAACCAACCAACATACCAATCAGTCATGTCGAATCCTCAGATCTTCGCCGCACTCGTCCGCCGCGCCGCGCTCATGCTCGTGGCCGCCGGTCTCGCCACCAGCTCCGCCTTGGCCCAAGCCACCGGTGCCCTTTCCGGCCGCGTCTCCGACGCAGCCACCGGGAAATCCCTGCAAGGCGCCATCGTTAAGGTGATCGGCACCCTGATCACCGACTACACCGACGCCGAAGGCCGTTATAACCTCGCTGCGGTCCCGGCCGGTCCACAGCGCATCGAAGTCGACTACGTCGGCCTCGATCCGTTTACCCGATCCATCTCCGTTTCCGGTGGCGCGACTGTCACCCTGAACGCCGCCCTCGGCAGCTCTGTCTTGCAGATGCAGGCCTTCAAAGTCGCCGAGTCCGTCCGCGGCCAGGCCCTCGCCATCAACCAGCAAAAAACCGCCGAAGGCATCGTCAACATCGTCTCCGAGGAAACCTTCGGCCAGATGATCAGCGGCAACATCGGCTACGCGCTCCAGCGCCTTCCCGGCCTCACCGTCAACGAGGACGAGGATGGCAGCCCCTCCGGCGTCAACATCCGCGGCATGGAGTCGAAGTATAATTCCTTTCAGATCGACGGCAACCGCCTCCCCACCTCCGGCAACAGCCGCGGCTTCTCCACCAACCAGCTCTCCGGCGACGGCATCAGCAACATCGAGGTCGTCAAGGCCGCCACCCCCGACCGCGACGGCGACGCCATCGGCGGAATCATCAACGTCATCTCCCGCTCCGCCTTCGAGCGCGACGGTCGCTCCATCGAGGTCACCGGCAGCGGGCTCTACTACGACAAATACGAAAAAGTGGGCTTCAACGCCGGCCTCACCTACCTCGACCTGATCAACGTCGGCGGCGGCGCCGAAAAAAATCTCGGCATCGCCCTCAACGTCACCGGCTACCAAATTTCCCGCGATTACGACAATATCGACAAAGACTACGGCGTCCTCACCCCCGCCAACGAGCCCGGTTTCGGCCTCACCGCGCCCCTCTTCTTCCACACCAACGGCACGCCGCAGACCAATTTCCGCGACACCGAATCCTACGGCGCCAATCTTTCCCTCGACTACCGTCTGAGCAGCGTCGCGTCGTTCTACCTGCGGCCGTTCTACAGCCGTTACTCCGTCGAGACGGAGAAGCCCCGCAATCGTTTTTACATCAATACCAATCACGGCTTCGGCAGCGCCACCGGCACCAAGAGCATCCTCTCCGCCACCTATAACACCGGCCGCAGCATCGCCGGCCGCACGGAGGATATCCGCTACCAGAACGAGGAGAGCGAATCCGAAAACAGCGCCTACGGTCTCTCGCTGGGCGGCAAGCACCAGCTCGACACCGTCACCTTCACCTACGACGGCTTCTACTCCGCCAACGAGGCCAGCCGCACCCGCAGCCTCGCCTACACCGTCCGCAATCCCGGCTTCAACATCGGCTACGACCAAACCGTCCGCTACCGACCGGTCTACACCATTCTCAACGGCAAAGACCCTTTCGATCTCTCCGCCGTCAGCCGCGGTGATCTCACCGTGAACCCCAACGAAGCCGAGGAGGAAGCCACGAGCATCAAGCCCGACCTCGAAAAGAAATTCGTCGGCACCGACGTCACCGCCGCCCTGAAATTCGGCGTCAAATACCGCGTCAACGAGAAGTCCCAGGACGCCACCTCACGCGTCTATCGCACCGGCACCGCCGCGGGCGGCTTTAATTACGGCAATCTCCTCCGCCGCAGCAACCGCACCGTCTTCGGCATCCCCATGGTGCTCGATCCGGATATCAAGAAGGTCGAGTCGCTCTTCAACACCAGCCCCGGCCTCTTTGTCCTCGATGCGAACGCCGCCGCCTCGGCCAACGTCGTCAACGACTTCAAAGCCGAGGAAGACATCGCCGCCGCCTACGTCATGGGCACGCTCGTCGTCGGTCGCACCACGCTCATCACCGGCTTCCGCGTCGAACAGAATACGTTCAAATCCGACACCTTCCTGTTTCGCAGCACCGCGCCCACCGCCCCCACCCGGGTCCGCAAGGAGCGCACCTACACCGTCGGCCTTCCCGGCGTCCATCTCCGCCACGCCCTCAGCAAAAATCTCATCCTGCGCGAGAGCTATAACCGCAGCTACGCCCGCCCCGATATCGACCGCCTCGTCGCCGGCCTCACGCTCGATCCCGCCACCGGCAACATCTCCGGCGGCAATCCCAACCTGAGCGAGACCATCTCGGACAACTACGACATGCAGCTCGAATATTACACCGCCAAGGGCGGCCTCTACTCGGTCGGCGTGTTCTACAAAGACGTCAAAGGCTTCTACTACAGCGCCACCCAACGCTTCAACACGACCGACGCCGACGGCTTCCCCGTCATCGACCCCAACGGCGCCCTCGTTTACTCGACCACGCTCAACGCCCTGGGCGCGGTCAACTACGGCGCCGAACTGATCGCCCGCCAGAAGCTGTTCTTCCTGCCCAAGCCCTTCGACGGCTTCGGCGTCGGGCTCTCCGCGACGTTTACCGAGAGCGACGGCAAGTATCCCGGCCGCCTCGCCGAGAAACTCCCCACCTACGGCTTCAGCGACACCATCTTCAACGCCTCGCTGGAATACGCCGCCGACAAGTTCCGCGCGCAGCTCAACTACACCTACCGCTCCGATTTCCTCGAAGGCCTCGACGCGCAGGGCCCCGCCTTCGACGATTACTTCGGCGCCTACGAGTCCCTCAACTGGGAATCCAGCTACCAGCTCACCAAAAACCTGAAGCTCTTCTTCAACGTGAACAACCTCTCGGACGAACCCCAGATTTCCTACCAGGGCTTCAAGCGCCCCGACAATCCCGAGGACTACACGACCTATTCCTGGCGCGCGACCTTCGGCGCTACTTATAAGTTCTAAGCCCCAGTCTCCGTCGGATTCACGAGGGCGGGCCGATGGTCCGCCCTTTTTCGTTTGCAGGGGTTGAGACCAACGGCCGGGGATAATTTGAGCCGTGGCTTTCCTGTAGAACCGACCGGTGGTCGGTTTTTCCCTCAAGGCAAAGCCCGACCAGCGGCTCTGCCTACAGTCGGAACATGACCGGCTGCAGGCATGAGTATGGGAAGGGTGTCACGTCTCGGGACTCGCGGAGCGCCGCGAGAACCGTCAACGTGGCGGCGTGATCGCTTCCGTCGCCTTCCGCAATTTCAAGGCTCTGCGCCATACGACGCTGCAGCTCGCGCCGTTCAACCTCGTCATCGGCGCCAACGGCAGCGGCAAGACCAGTCTTATCGAGGCCCTCCTGCGGCTGCGCACGCTCTCGCGCCTGCCCCTCGGCGATGCGGACGCGCCCACGCGGGCCGGCGGTCCTGAGATCGTGTTTGGTTTTGCGCCGCCGCACACCGGGGTCACGGCGCGCCTCGCTTGCACCTCGGAGGCGGTCTGCGATCTCCTGCGCGTCGACGCCCCTTCGCCGGCGGAGTGGGCCGAGGCGCGGGCGGGGCTCGGCCGAATCCGCAGCTTCCTGTTCGACCATCGTGCGATGGCGCAGGCCGCCGCCCGCGACGTCGGCGACGAGCTCTCCGCCGACGGCGGCAACATCGCGGCGGTGCTCGCCCGTTGGCAGCGGGACCGCCCGGAGGCGTTCTCCCGGCTTGAGGCGGAGCTGGTGCGGTTACTCCCGGAGTTCACGGCCATCACATGTGTTGGGCAACCCGACGGCCGCGTTGCGCTGGCGCTGGCGATGGGTTCTGCCGAACCGGCGGTGGGGGCGGAGAATCTCTCGCAGGGCGTGCTCTTTTTGCTCGGGATTTTGCTGCTTTCGCACGACCCCGAACCGCCTTCCGTCGTGTGCATCGAGGAGATCGACCGGGGCGTGCATCCGCGGATGTTGCGCGAGCTGCGGGACGCGCTCTACCGGCTGAGTTATCCCGCGGCGATGGGCGAGACGCGCGCGCCGGTGCAGGTGATTGCGACGACGCACTCGCCCTACTTGCTCGATCTGTTTCGGGACCATCCGGAGGAGGTGGTCATCACGCAGAAGCACGGCCGCGAGTCGCGGTTCGAGCGGTTGGCGGATCGCGCGGATCTCGCCGAGCTGATGAAGGAAGGCTCGCTGGGCGACATGTGGTATAGCGGTATCCTCGGCGGCGTGCCGGAGGAGCCATGAAGATCGCGGTGCTCAGCGAATCGCTGGCGGACGAGACGGTGTTGCGGGTCTTGATCGACGCCGCGCTCCCGATCAAGCCCGCCCACGCGCCGGCGGGATTTCGCGCCCGGGGCTGGCCCAACGTGCTCCAAGTCCTGCCCGCGGTCATCCGGCACCTCCATTTCAACACCGATGTGGACGCGCTCGTCGTCTCGTGCGATTCCGACGATGCGCAGGCCCACACGGCCGCGCACGAAGCCCCGCAGTATTTCCATCCCCATTGCCGGATGTGCCAGTTGCGCGCGGTCTTTCGGCAGACGGGCAAACGGTTGCCGCCCGCGCGCGGCCGCGACCGGGTGCTGCGGGTGGTGGGCGTGGCGGTGCCCGCGCTGGAGGCCTGGTTGCTCTGCGGGCGGGACGACAGCGTCAACGAAGCCGCTTGGGTAAACGGCCAGGCCAGCGGCCGACTGCCCTACACGCGGGCGGAGTTGAAATGGCGGGTTTACCAGACGGAGCGACCGAGTCTCGCGCATGAGATCGACTGCGCGCTGCTCGAAGTGGCGCGTCACCGCGGCGACCTGCGGCGCTTGGAGTATGACTTCCCGGGCTTCGCGTTCTTGCTGGCCGATCTGCGGCGGACGATGGAACCGAAGTTGACCTGATTCGACGGGCGGAGCTAGCGGGTCGGCCCAAGATTTTGTTGCCCCGCTCTTGAAACGCCCACCCCCCTCCAGCTGCCAAGAGTGTCGGACGCGCAAACCAAAGATTAGCAAACGGCCTCATTCCCCAGCCGGCTCAGTCCTCCGCCTTGGACTTGCCGTAGCCGTGCAGCACCTCGGCATCGACGCGCTTGAAGTAGTCCATGAGTTTCGCGTGCAACTCTTGGGCCTTGGCCGGGAGCTTGGCGGAGAGATCGTTCCGTTCGCCGAGGTCGTCCTGCAAGTTGTAGAGTTCAAGCGCGCCGGTCTTCCAGATTTTGATCAACTTAAAGTCGCCCACCCGGATGGCGGAGTGCGGATAACCGCCGACGTAGCGGTGGAAGAACAGGGCGTCATCCGTGCGCTTCACCACACCTTCACCCCGCGTGAGCAACTCGCGGAAACTCCCGCCGTCGAGATCGGCCGGGAGCGGCTTGGGGTAGCCGGCGAGGTCCGCCAGGGTCGGTAGCAGGTCCCAGCCCGCAACCGGCACATGGCATTGCGAACCCGGCTTGATACCCGGACCGCGCACGATGAAGGGCACGCGGATCCCGCCCTCGTAAAGCACCCACTTGCCGCCGCGCGACGGCGTGTTGCGGGGCGGCACCGGAAACTCCGACGGATGCGCCAGCTTGTTTTCTACCGGCGGGATAAACTCCGCCGCGCCGTTGTCCGCCATCGGAATGATGTAGGTGTTGTCGGCCAGACCAAGGCGATCCACCTCGTCGAGGAGGCGGCCGATCCCGGTGTCGAGATCCTCCATCATGGCGGCCCGGGCGGGGTGCGCGTGGACGAGCCCTTTCGGCTTCGCGACGTATTTGGCGTAGGTCTCCTCCTTGGCCTGCATATCGACGTGCGTCGCGTAGTGCGGGAGCCGCAGGTAAAACGGGCTCCCGGCGGCGCGATTGCGCTGCACGAAATTGATCGCGCGGGCGGTCAGCGTTTCGATGCGTTTGGGGTCGTTGTTCAGGTAGTGCTCCGTCCACTTTGAATCTTTGTCGGACGAGACGTCTCCGTGCTTGTTGCCGGTGTTGCCGTCGCTTTCGTCGTAACCGAGCTGCTCCGGGGAAACGCCGGAGCGGAGGTCCCATTTGCCGTAGTGCGCCGTTCGGTAGCCGGGGTTGGCCGCTTTCAGCATCGGGGGGATCGTGAGCCGGGGATTTTTCTCCGGGTCGTAGTTTTTCGGGAAACGTTCGTCGCCCTGACGCGTGGGCGTCTGCCCGAACTGGATGCTGCGCCGGGTCGGGCAGCACAGCGCGTCGGGCGCGTAGCCGTTGGTGAAACGCATGCCGGCCCGCGCGAGGCGCTCGAGGTTGGGCGTCTCGTGATAGTCGCTTTTCGAATCTGCAAAGCGGTCGTCCATCCGCTGCGAGAGGCTCGTCCAGCCTAGGTCGTCGGTGAGGATGAAGATGAAGTTGGGCGAGGCTGCGGCGAGAGTCGGCGCGAAAAGGGCCGTGAGTGCGACCAGACGGAGGAGTGTCGTGGGCATGGGCTATATTTCCTCTTGGTGACGGTTTCTATTTTGCGGATACTTTCGGGTGTGGTCGCGAGGGCGAAAGCCGTGGCTCTACATCGTTCGCGAACAGCGCGGCGATCAAGGGAGCGTGGTTTTCTCCGCGCCGTTTCCACAAGCCATCTCGGAAACTAAAAAACCAGAGCGCTAGGCGAGGGATGCGCCTTGCCCGGCATACGCAGAATGCGCGGAAGGATATCCCCGGCGGCGACTCCGGGATGCTTGAATTCCCGTATGCTCGATTGCGGAATCGAGATTGAATTGCGTCGCGGGTTCAGCCCATAAACAGGGCGCGTCCATGCCAACCCCTGCTAATCGCCGGCGTTCCTTTTTGCCCTATCCCCTCGAGCTTGTGCTTTCGTTCCTGGCGCGGGCGCTCTACCGGGTGCGCAGCGCGGGAGCCGAGCATATCCCGACCACCGGCGGCGTGCTGATCATCGCCAATCACCTTTCCTACATCGATGTGATCGTGCTCTCGCTGGCCAGCCCGCGGCCGGTGCGGTTCATGGGCTACAAAGGCTTCACGGAACACTGGTTTTTGGAATGGGTTTTTCGCATCGCCGGGGTGATCGCCGTCACGTCCCGAAATCCCACCGACGGGATTCGCCTCGCGGTCAAGGCCCTGCAGGCGGGCGACGCGGTGTGCCTGTTTCCCGAGGGCCACATCTCGCGGACCGGGCAGCTCATGCAGATCAAGCGGGGCTTTGAAGTCATGGCCCGTCGCGCCGGCGTCCCGGTCATCCCGGCGGCGATCGACGGGCTGTGGGGCTCGGTCTTTTCGTTTGCCGGCAACAAATACATTTGGAAATCGCCGCGCCTGTTGCCCACACCGGTGTTCGTGGCTTTTGGTCCGGCGCTGACGGGCGACGGCGTGACGGCGGCGGCGGCGCGGCGGGCGCTGCTGGATCTCGGGGCGTTTGCCTTCGAGCAGCGGCCCTTGTTGCGGCGACACCTCGGGCGCGAGATCGTGCGCTCGCTGGCGCGGCGGCCGGGCCACGTCGAGATCATCGACCGCACGGCGGAGCGGCGGCCCGTGACCGCCGGCCGGATCTTGGCGGCGGCGGCGGCGTTGTCGCGTCGGCTCAAGGCGACGGTGCCGGAAAAGCGGGTGGGTATCGTGCTGCCGCCCGGCGCGGGGGCCTTCATCGCCAATCTGGCCGTCGTCTGCGCGGGCAAGGTGCCGGTGAATCTGAACTTCACCGCCGGCCGGGCGGCGAACGAGGCGAGCCTGCGGCAGGCGGGGATCGTCACGGTCATCTCCGCCGACGCGGTGCGGACCAAGGTCCCGGGATTTCCCTGGCCGGAGCGCACCCTCGATCTGCGCGGTGAAATCGAGGCGATGGGCGGGAAGCGCGCGATCTTGCCGTGGCTGGTGGCGGCGTGGATTCTGCCCAACCAAATTTACGCCGACTTGCTCGGTCTGCCGCAGGTCGGCGACCGCGAGGAGGTCGGCCTGCTGTTCACCAGCGGCAGCTCGGGCGAGCCCAAGGGCGTGGTCCTCACCCACCGCAACATCCTCGCCAACTGCACGCAGATTTCCTCGCTCTCGATCCTGCCGCGGACCTGCACCCTCGTCGGGTGCCTGCCGCTGTTTCACAGCTTCGGTTTCACGGTGACGATGTGGTATCCGATGCTGCGGGGTTGCCGCGTTGTGACCGTGCCCAGTCCGCTCGAAACGCGCAAAATCATCGACGCGATCCGGGAGGAGCAGGCCTCCGTGTTGGTCGGCGCGCCGACGTTTATCCGGCCGATCCTGAAGAAAGCCGGGCCGGGCGAACTGCGGTCGCTCGACCTCGTCGTCACCGGTGCCGAGAAATTACCCGAGGACCTGCACCGCGGCTTCCTGGAGTCCTTCCACCTTGAGGTCCTGCAGGGCTTCGGCCTCACCGAGACGACGCCGGTCAGCAGCGTGAACCAGCATCATCCCCTGATCACGACGGCGACGGCGGAGGAGCAGATCGGCAAGAAACTCGGCTCGGTCGGCCGGCTCTTGCCCGGGATGACGGCGCGAATTGTCGATCCCGACACGGCGGCGGAGCTGCCCCATACCGCCACCGGCGTGGTCTGGCTGCGCGGGGCCAATGTGTTTCCCGGTTATCTGGACGATGCGCCGAAGACGGCGGCGGCCTTCCGGGACGAGTGGTTCGTGAGCGGCGATCTCGGGCGCTTCGACGACGATGGTTTCCTCTACATCGAGGGCCGGCTTTCGCGCTTCTCGAAAATCGGGGGCGAGATGGTGCCGCACGGGACCATCGAGCAGAAACTGGTCGAGCTGTTCGACCTCGACCAAAGCGAAGCCTACGTCGCGGTGGTGATGGGCGTGCCGGACGCCGCCAAAGGTGAATCGCTCGTGCTGCTTACCACGCTCGAGCTGAGCGGGAAGACGGTGCGCGAGCGTTTGTTGGCGGCGGGACTTTCGGCCCTGTGGGTGCCGCGGATCGTGCACCGCGTCGAAAGCATCCCGGTCCTCGGCACCGGGAAACTCGATCTCAAGGGCTGCAAAGAACTCGCGCTCGCCGCCGTCGTCTGATTCGGCCGAGGCAGCAAAGGATTTGGCGTTTCCAAACGGGCGGGCGGTCGTCATCGAAAGGCCCATGGCATTTTCCGCCCTCGGCCTTTCCGCCCCGTTGCTCCGCGCCCTCGCTGAGGAGAAACACCTTGAGCCGACACCGATCCAAGCGGCCGCAATTCCCGTCATTTTAAGCGGCACGGATGTGCGGGCCTCGGCCCGGACCGGCTCGGGGAAAACCGGGGCGTTCATTTTGCCGGTCTTGCAGCGACTCGCCGGGGAGCGGCGCGAACCGGGCCGCCACGTGCGGGCCTTGGTCCTCGTTCCGACGCGGGAGTTGGCGATCCAAGTCGGCGCGGTGGCGCGAAGGTATGCGCGGTTTTTGCCCCAGCCGATCAAGACGCTCGTGGTCTACGGCGGCATTTCGGCCAATCCCCAGATGCAGGCCCTCGGCACGGGCGCCGATATCCTGGTGGCGACGCCCGGCCGGTTGCTCGACCTCATCGACCAGAATGCGGTGTCGCCCGCGGCCGTATCGGTGCTGGTGCTGGACGAAGCCGACCGGTTGCTGGCGCTCGGTTTCGCGGAGGAACTCGTGCGGATCTTCGCGTGGTTGCCCCCCCGGCGACAGACGCTCTTTTTCTCGGCGACCTTTCCGGCGGCGGTCGCGGCCCTGGCGGATGGGCTGCTGCGGGACGCGGTCGTCATCCAGGTCGAACCGCCGCTGTCGGCCGCCGCCGATATCGTCCAACGCGCGATCGAGGTCGATGCGCCGCAGCGGACCCAACTCCTGAGGCATCTGGTGGAGACCGAGGGCTGGACGCGCGTGTTGGTCTTCGTCGCGACGAAGTATGCGACCGAACACGTGGCGGACAAATTGCTCCGCGCCGGGCTCGAGGCCGCGCCCCTGCACGGCGAACTCAGCCAGGGCGCGCGCACGGCGGCGTTGGCCGATTTCAAGGCCGGGACGGTGCGGGTGCTCGTGGCGACGGACCTGGCCGCGCGCGGACTCGACGTCGTGGATTTGCCCGCCGTGGTGAACTACGATCTGCCGCGTTCCGCCGTGGACTACGTGCATCGCATCGGACGGACGGGCCGGGCGGGGGCGGCCGGGGTGGCGGTGAGCTTCATCAGCGCGGAGACCCACGCGCACTTTCAACTGATCGAAAAACGCAACGTCGTGAAACTCACCCGCGAGCAGATCGAGGGCTTCGCGCCGAGCGAGACCGCCGTGCCGGTGG
>JBDNFZ010000290.1:0-3806 GCA_041689555.1 Opitutaceae bacterium
CCGATCCCGACGACGGACGACGAGGAGGGGCTGAAGAAATTCAGCGCCGTGATGAAACTGGAGCCGTTTCAACGCGGCATGAAGGAGCTGGCACCGACGGTCTGGATCACGGCGCTCAGAAAAGTTCAAAACCCGAACCGCGCCGGCCTCGACATCGTGTCGCGCGACGAAAACTTCGGCGCTCTGAAGGTGAGTCCGTTCTTCTATTTCAGCGACGCGGACCTCGACGCCTACCTCGCCGACCACCGGCTGCCCAACGAGCGGGACTATTTCGATCCGGCCAAGGCCGACGAAAAACGCGAGTGCGGCCTCCACGCCGCTTGGGGCAAAAAAGCCGTCAACGCCTGACCGGTTCGCCACGTTTCTCATTTTCTTCGTCCTACGACGCGCGCCGCACCACCGTCCATGAGCAGTTACCATCTCGACCATCTTCAGCACCTCGAAACCGAGGCGATCCATATCATGCGCGAGGTCGCGGGCGAGTTTGAGCGCCCGGCGCTGCTCTTCTCGGGCGGCAAGGACTCCATTTGTCTGCTCCGGCTCGCTGAGAAAGCCTTCCGTCCGTCGGAGCTGCCGACCCCGTTGCTCAACGTCGATACCGGCCACCATTTTCCCGAGCTCAACGAATTCCGCGACCGCCGCGCCAAGGAACTCGGCGGCAAACTCATCGTCCGCACGGTCGAGGACGCCATCGCCAAGGGCATCGCGACCCCCGCGCCCGGCGAGATCAGCCGCAACCGCCTTCAGATCCCGACCCTGCTCGCGGCGATCGAGGAGTTTCAGTTCGACTGCTGCATCGGCGGCGCGCGGCGCGACGAGGAGAAGGCCCGCGCGAAGGAGCGCTTCTTTAGTTTCCGCGACAGCTTCGGCCAGTGGGACCCTAAGAACCAGCGCCCTGAAATCTGGAATCTCTACAACGGCCGGCTAAATCCCGGGGAAAATATGCGCGTTTTCCCGATCAGCAATTGGACCGAGATGGACGTCTGGGCATACATCAAGCGCGAGAAACTGGAGGTGCCCAGCATCTACTTTAGCCACAAACGACAATGCGTGCGGCGCGGCGGCCAGTGGCTGCCGGTCAACGCGCTCGTGCCGCCCAAGCCGAACGAGGAGGTGCGCGAACTCGTCGTGCGGGTGCGGACGATCGGCGATATCATCAGCACGGGCTGCGTGGAATCTCCGGCGGCGACGGTGGACGACATCATTGCGGAAATCGCAGCCGCGCGTGTGACCGAGCGTGGCTCGCGTGCCGACGACAAGGCCTCGGAGGCTGCGATGGAAGATCGGAAGAAGGCCGGTTATTTCTAACCGGCCGATCAAAGATGGGAGATTGAAGATGGAAGATGGAAAGCACAGTTTACCGATGAGGTTCGAGGATCTCGAAGCTTGGAAGGCGGCGCGTGAGTTGACCACGGTCACTTACCGGCTCTGTCGGCACGAACCGCTGAGTCGTGATTTCGGACTGTGTGATCAGCTCCGTCGCGCAGCGGTCTCGGTTATGAACAACGTTGCCGAGGGCTGGGAGTGTCTCCACCCCGCCGAGAAAGTGCAGTTCTACAATTTCGCCCGTCCCTCGTGCGGAGAGGTCCGCTCGATGTCCTATGTGCTGCTCGACAACTCTTACGTCAGCGACGGCGAGTATCGGGAAATTTACGACCGGGCCGTCCGTTGCGGCAAGCTCGTCTCCGGCCTGATGCACTCTGCTGAGCGTAGAAAATAACCCTTCATGCTTTCGATGCCACCATCTCCCATCTCCCAGCTCCCATCTTCCGGTAGAGAGCACCATCCGGCCGTCCCGATCGACATCCTCCGTTTCAATACCTGCGGCAGCGTCGACGACGGGAAATCCACCCTCATCGGCCGGCTGCTCTACGATTCGAAATCGCTGATGGAGGACCAGATCGAGGCCCTGGAACGCTCCGCCGACATCACCGGCGGCGGCCAGATCAACCTCGCCAACCTCACCGACGGACTGCGCGCCGAGCGCGAGCAGGGCATCACGATCGATGTCGCCTACCGCTATTTTGCCACGCCGCGCCGGAAGTTCATCATCGCGGACACTCCGGGCCACATCCAATACACGCGCAACATGGTGACGGGCGCCTCGCTGGCCAACCTCTCCATCGTGCTCGTCGATGCGCGCCTCGGCGTGATCGAGCAGAGCCGCCGCCACACCGCCATCGCCGCGCTCCTACGCATTCCCCACCTCGTCGTGGCCGTGAACAAGATGGACCTCGTGGGCTGGAGCGAGGCGCGCTTTCTCGAGATTCGCGCGCAGTTTGAGGAGTTTCTCCCGCGCCTCGACATCAAGGATGTGAAGTTTATCCCGATGAGCGCGCTGAACGGCGACAACGTCGTCGATGCCTCGCCGCATACACCTTGGTATGCGGGGCCCACACTGCTCGGCCACCTCGAGACCGTCCACATCGGGAGCGATTGGAACCTGAACGGCTTTCGCCTCCCCGTGCAGTGGGTCAACCGGCCCAACAACCCGACGGACTCCGCGCTTCACGATTTCCGCGGCTTCAGCGGACAGATCGCCGGCGGTATCGTGCGCACGGGGGAGAAGATCATCGCGTTTCCCGCCGGCATCGTGACCACCGTGAAACAGATTTGGACCTACGACGGGCCGGTCGCCGAGGCGTTCTGCCCGCAGTCGGTCACGCTCGTGCTCGAGCACGATATCGACATCAGCCGCGGCTCGATGCTCGTGGGCCTCGATCATCACCTGCCCGGCTCGACGACGGATCTGCAGGCCAAGGTGTGCTGGATGCACGCGCGCCCGCTTCAGATGGGGAAGAAATATTTCCTCAAACACACGACGCACACCGCGCAGGTCGCCGTCACGGAAATCCTCAGCAAGCTCAACATGGCGACGCGCGACTCCGAGCCGGCCCCGGCTGCGCTGGGCTTAAACGACGTCGGCGAAATCCGCCTGCGGGCCGCGAAGCCGCTCGTGTTCGACGGCTACGCGACGAACCGGCTCACGGGCTCGTTTATCCTGATCGAGCAGGGCACCAACGCGACGGTCGCGGCGGGGATGTTGCGCCCGTCGTCCGAGACCGTGAAACCGGAAACGGCGGACTACGTGATCTGACGATGCGTTTCGCATCCGCCGCCACGCCGTGAAAATCTCCGTCAAAGTCGATTATGCCTGCCGCGTGATGGCGGAGTTGGCGCGATTGCACGGCTCCGGCGAGCTCGCGCAGATCGAGCACCTCGCGACGGCCGAGGCGGTGCCGGCGAGTTTTCTGGCGCAGATCCTCGGCAAGCTCCGCAACCACGGGCTCATCACCAGCCGTCGGGGCAACCAAGGCGGATTCGTGCTGGCGCGGGCGCCGGAGGAGATCTCGCTCTACGATATTCTCATGGCGGTCGAGGGTCAGTGTCTGCACCTGAGCGGCAACCACGCCGGACGCAGCGGTCGCCGGTTGAAGCTGGTGTGGGAAGAGATCAGCGCGACGTTGGTCGGCAAGACGAAGAGCTACACGCTCGACCAACTCGTGACGAAGAAACAGGCCGAGATGTATTACATCTGAGCGTAGGGGGTGGATTTGCCGAGTTGGCGGTAGGCCGCTCGCTTGCGAGCGCTCCGGTCGCCGGGCGCTCGCAAGCGAGCGGCCTACGGATGCCGAGGCGAACCCCCGCAACTCGGAGATGCGCGCGCGCCGGGGCCGGCGCGAAATAAGTTTGCCAGCGCGCGCCCGGGAACTGGAGTTGAGGAATCCCATGAACGAAGGCATCCTCCAAAAAATCCACGAAGAATTGGTGAGCATCCGTCAGTTGCTCGCCAGCCAGCAATCCGC
>JBDNFZ010000291.1:0-2893 GCA_041689555.1 Opitutaceae bacterium
AGAGCGCCCACGAGGACCATCGAGAAGCCCCACAGCAACATCTGCCGGAAGAGTTTCTTGCTGTCCTGCCCGGCGGGCAGTCCGGCGATGCACAGCGCGCCGATGGTCGAGAGCGGCGAGACATCGACGATAGCTGCGCCCACATTGATGCTGAGGGCGACTTCGAGGGGATTGCCGCCGCCCAGTTTCTCCACGATCCCGGGCACCATCGGCAGAAAGGCCGGATAAACCACGCCCGATGTCGAACTGTAGGTCGAGATCAACCCGGTCACGAAGGCCATCGCCCCGTTAACCGTGCCGGGGGTGGCGATCTGCGCGAGCAACGAGGAGAACAAGTCGAGGCCGCCCGTCTTCTCCAACACGCCGACCAAAACGCTTACGCCGGTGACCATCAGCAGGACCGACCATGGCACCGAAGCCACCGCCTTCTGATCTTCCTCGGCGCGCGCCATGATCAACAATGCCGCGCCGACAAATGCCGAGAGTCCCGGGCTGAGCTTGAAGGCCACGACGCCGGCGACCCACGTCGTCAGCACCCCGAGCGTCAGCCATTGAAGGCCGGTCAACGCGGCGCGGTCGCCGTCCGCAACCGGCATTTTTGCAGCCTTGAGCAGTTTCAGACCGCCGAAAATAAGATACGCGGCGGCCGCCACGAGGGCGTGGGCGACGAAGTTGGCCGCGAAGATACTCCCGTCATTGTGCGGCAGGCCGGCCTTGTGCATCTGCGCCTGCACGATGAAGCCGACGGCGCTGAACGGGGAAAGATTCCCGGCGTTGGCGCCGTTGGCAACCATCAGCGCCATCAGAAACGGTGACGCCCCGGCGGTGATTCCCGCGGTCATCGCCAACGGTGCGACCAACGCGCTCGCCGCGATGGCCCCGGGACCGATCATCGAGAGCCCGCAGGCCAACGTGAAAAACAGGGGCGGCAGCAGGGCGGGCGTGCCGCCGCACAATCTCACGCTCCGTCGCGCGAGCACTTGCAGCGAGCCGTTTTGCTGGGCGATCCCGAAAAGCAGCGAGACGCCGGCGAGCGTAAGAAACAGCGACGAGGGAAAGAGGCTGAGCACGGCGTCGGCCTTCCAGCCCGCGGCGTAGACTCCGACCGGGAAGGCCAGCGCCACGGCGAGGATGCCCACATTGATCCGCGAGGTGAGGCTGAGAACGATGACCGCAAGCAGTGCGAGGAGAGACAGCGTGGCGGGGTTCATGCGGGAACGTGATCAAGCATCGGGAACGAACGGAGGCAGGAGGCGTTTCTGAACCTTGCCGAGGGCGGTGCGCGGCAGGGAATCGAGGCGGACGAAAGCCCGCGGTTGTTTGAACGAGGCAAATTGGGAGCGGAGGTGGGCCGCGACCGCCGCCTCGTCGAATTTCTCCGCGTCAACGACGACGTAAGCGACCGGCACCTCGCCGCGAATCGGATCGGGCGCGCCGACGATGGCAACTTCGCGCACTCCGGGCTGCTCCAGGATGACCTCCTCGATCTCTCGCGGGTAGATGTTGAAACCTCCCGAGATGATCAGATCGCTACGCCGGCCCATCAGCGTGATGTAGCCGTCAGGCGCGAGCACCCCGATATCGCCGGTCTGAAACCAACCGTCGCGCCAGGCGGCCGCGCTGGCCTCGGGCCGACGCCAATAACCGGAACAGACATTCGGGCCTTTCACCCAGAGTTCGCCCGAGGTCCCGTCGGCCACGGGCGCGCCGGCTTCGTCGCAGATCTTCACCTGCACGTGGGCGAAGGGTCGGCCCACGGTCCCGGGCCGGCGCTCGCCGTCGTAGGGGTTGCCCACGTTCATGAGGGTCTCGGTCATGCCATAGCGTTCGAGGATGACCGAGCCGTAGCGTTGGCGGAACTTCTCGTGAATCTCCGCCGGCAACGGAGCTGAGCCGGAAACCGCGAGCCGAAGCCGCGAACCTATCACGCTCGCGACCTCGGGCGGCAGCTCAAGCAGGCGGATGAACATCGCCGGCACGCCGAAGAAAATCGTCGGCCGGTAGGCGTTGAACCACTCGGCTGCCTTCGCGTGTTCGAACCGCTCGGTCAGGTGGAGATGGCAACCGCTCATCAGCCAGCAATGGATGCCGTTGGCCAAACCGTGGACATGAAAGAGCGGCAGCGTCGCCAAGTAGCGGTCGTTCTCGGTAAAGCGCCACTCGGTGACAAGCGCATGGCCGTTCGCTGCGAAATTTCCATGGGTAAGCACGGCGCCTTTCGAGGCTCCGGTCGTGCCCGAAGTATAAATCAACGATAGCGGGGTGTCGGCGGTCGCGGGAACCGTGATGCGCTCCGTCGCCGCGAGCGCCGCCTCGACGGAGAGGGCATCGACATCCCACCTCGGGAAACCCGCAGGAAGGAAACCCGCCATGTCATGCGACGTGACCACCGCAGTGGGCTCGGCGTCGGCGAGGATGTGTTTCAACTCCCGCTCGCGGTAGAGGACATTGACCGGAACGATGATGATTCCGAGCTTGATGCCCGCGAGCCAGAGATCGACGACCTCGATTCGGTTTTGCAGAAAAAATGCCAAGCGATCCCCGGCCTTGAGTCCTCGCGCCCGCAGGGTGTGGGCGAGCCGATTGCTCCGGGTTTCGATCTCGCCGAAGTTAAGGCTGGCGCCGGCAAACTCTAAGGCGGGCTTTGCAGCGCGGCCAAGCAAAGAGGAGTCAACGAGCGAGAGGAGCGACATGGGAGAAAGGGTTGGCGCGGGGGAATTCAGGCCATGGCCTTGGAAGGTGGCCGGGTCTTGGCGGTGCGAAGTCACAACCAAAGGGAGGCCGCCAACAATCCGCCGGCCCGCGCGAGGGCGACGCCCGGCCGTTCGAGCCAGCCGCCGGAGCAACGGCCTGAGCGTGCAAAGCCAGCGAAGAGACAAGCAGGAGCGTGGTA
>JBDNFZ010000292.1:0-7654 GCA_041689555.1 Opitutaceae bacterium
CCCTCCATACCTTGAACCACTCCTGGTTCGCCGTGATCGAGCCCATGCGTGCTTGCAGGCCATCACTCACCACCAGCGCCGCGTTATAGGCCAGCAGGTTCGGCACCTCGGCCTTGTAGGTTTGGAGCTGCGCGTAAGCGCTCCAGATCGTCGCGTCCTCATCGGCGGCGTTCTTCAGCTCGATCAGGGCCAGCGGTAGCCCGTTGACGAAGACGATCAAGTCCGGCCGACGGTTGTGCCCCGCCTCGATCACCGTAAACTGATTCACCACAAACCAGTCATTTGCGGCGACATCATCAAAGTCGATGATTCGAACAAGTCCCCAGCGCCGCAAACCCTCACCCTCCGCTTCGCTCCTCCCTCTCCCCTTGGGAGAGGGCTGGGGTGAGGGTTCCGGTTGAATGAATTCAACCGGAATACCATCGCGTAGCATCCGGTGAAAGGCCCGGTTCGTCTGCACCAGCGAGCCCGTGCCCACCCGCAGCACCTTGCGCAACGCCTCCTCGCGCGCCTCTTCCGGCACCTCGCGGTTCAGTCGCCGGATGGCCTCGCGCAAGCGTCCCACCAGCACCACGTCGCCGTATGACTCCCTCTCCCCCTGGGAGAGGGCCGGGGTGAGGGTGCCTCCGGCATATTCACCCGGCGCGAGTTGCGGCCCGTGCCCGACCGCATAGCCCAACTCCCCGAACCATTCGAGTGCGGCGTCTTCGACATGGGATTCATTGAGGCTCATGGCTTCGGTGGCTTGGGTGTCTTGGGCGCAGGCAGTTTCTTCAATTCCTTCGCCGCCTTCTCGAAGTCCAGATCCACCGCGCGCGGCGAGGCATCCAGCAGCACCCGATACTTGGCATACTCGATCTCCGCCTTGGTCTTTGCCTGCTCGGCGGAAATCTTCCCTGCGTGGTCCAGCAGCTCGTGTTCGGAGAGTTTTAGAAACTCATCCAGCTTCGTGATCCAGTCGCGCATCGTCATCACTTTCCGCTGGAGCGCCCGCAGCTCGGCAAATTCAATGTAGGCGTTCACGATGCGGTTCAGCGTGTCGAGTTCCTCCCCGTCCAAGTAGTTCTTGGCGATGGCCACATCCTCTTTGCGGATGATGCCACCGGGCCGCGTGGTTTTCAGCCCCATGAATGGCTGGCCTGTATCCACCCGCTGATGGATCACCTCCGCCGCCGTCTGCCCGTGTGCCGCCCAGTGCATCTTGTTTTGCACCGTGGCAAAAAAACGCTGCGAGACCTCCGTGTCCGGCGTGTAGTCCACACTCGTTGCGTAAATATCGAGCACCTTCTGGTAGAAGCGCCGCTCCGAGGAGCGGATGTCGCGGATGCGCTCCAGTTGCTCGTCGAAGTAATCCTTCTGCCCCTTGCCCGGCGGATTCTTGAGCCGCTCATCGTCCATGGTGAAGCCCTTCACCAAATATTCGCTCAAGCGCGCCGTCGCCCACTGGCGGAACTGCGTCCCTCGATGGCTGCGCACGCGGAAACCGACGGCGAGGATAGCCTCCAGCCGGTAATGGCGAAGCTTCCGCGAGACCTCGCGCCCGCCTTCAAATCGAATTTGTAAGTAATCCTTACAAGTTGCCGCCTCGACCAGCTCGCCTTCGGCAAATATGCCTCTCAGGTGCAGCGTCACGTTCTGCGGCGTCGTCTGGAAAAGCTCGGCAATCTGTGCCTGCGTCAGCCACAGCGTCTCGTTTTCAAACCGGCACTGCACGCGCGTCCGCCCATCCTCCGTCTGGTAGAGGATGATTTCGGATTGAGGCAAAGGTTCGTCGCTCATGGGGTGCTCCAGTTGGTCAAAGAGTGAAGGGTGAAAAGTGAAATAGGAAACGGGCTCCGAAATTTCACTCTTCCGACGCCCAGCTTCTTCCCCTCTCCCCATGGGAGAGGCCGGGTGAGGGTTGCCGCAACGCGAGATTGCTCCTCTCCCCGTGGGAGAGGCCGGGTGAGGGTTGCCGCAGCGCGAGATTGCTCCTCTCCCCGTGGGAGAGGACGGGTGAGGGTTGCCGCAGGCAATATCATGGCGTCTTCGGCGATGGATTCGTTGAGGCTCATTCTGCGGCGCGATATGCCTGCTTGGCGTGCGTTGGAGCCGTGGGAAATGCCAAGCGGAGCTTTCCTTCTTTGGCCAATGGCTTGAGGTGTTGCTGCCGCAACGCATCGGAATCCCGGGCGACCAACGCGGAAAGGCTGCTCAACGCGACATAATGACCGCGGCACAGGCTGAGAATCGCTTGACGCATCACCTGCTGCGAAATCTTCCCTTTCGACCGCGGTTCGCTCGCGAGGCCCTCCAGGTTCGCGCGAAACTCAGGCTTCAAGCGGTCGAGCGAGTCGATGACCGGCGCGTCGAGTTGAGTGCTCAGCAGGCAGCCGTCGGCATCCCTCTGTTCACTGGAACCACCGGAGCTATCGGGCAAATGTGCGGAGCTGCCCTCCGATTGTTCGGAGCCACCCCCGAACACTTCCTCTGGTTTGGGAATGGCCGCACCCGGCAGGCAATAGACAGCGCCAGAATGGAGTTCAGTATCCCGCAGAACAATTGGAGTCGATTTGGAGTTCATTTGGAGTGAATTGGAGTTCATCACGACAAAATCCACCGCGCCCCCCTCGCGTAGCCGGTTGTTTGCACGAGTCCGAGGTGTTTGAGCGCGGCGAGTTCGTTCTTGAGTTCCCATTCAGGAATCTCGTCGCCCAGCCCTTTGCGAATGTCCCGCAGAGCCAATCCCTCCGCCGAAGTGCTCAACACCGCCAGCACTCGCTGCTGGCGCTCCGTCACATCCTGCGCCACGCGCAGGGGGGGGACGTATCGCCTGGGGCTGAACCGCACCGTCACGCAGCCTCCCGCCTCGAAAATTTCCGGTCTTGGCAACCCCGCCCGCACCGTCAGTTCCTCCATCTTGACCGTGCCCCGGCCCCACGCCTCGATGACGCCCCGGCGATAAAACACCCGCGCGATGAGCGGATTCCACGGCAGCGATTCGTGCGGCAGGTAGAGTGCCTCCGGCGTCAGACCGAAATGCAGCGTGCCCGTGGACGTGATCTCCAGCCGGTCGTCGTAAACGCCGAGCGAGATGGAGCCGCCGCCGATGCTGTAGTCGCGGTGACAAAACGCATTCGCGAGCGCCTCGCGCAAGGCCACCGGCGGGTAGAGCGGATCATCCACCCGCTCGAAGACGTTGGGCTGAATCCGGCCCGCCACCGGCAGATTCTCCCGCAGAAACCGCTCCGCCTTCAGCAGCAGATCAAAGGCGTTTCCATGGAACTGCCGGTTGTCCAGGAACTCCGTCTTATCCTTCCCGCGAAAGCGCGCCACTCGCAGCAGCCCTTGCGGCAGTTCCGCTTCGATCCGCTCCGCCCGGCCAAACAATACCGCCGCCGCCCGGAGCAATTGCCCGTCCTTCATCAGTCCAAAGCCGCGCAGCATCTCCGCCGGGTCACGTGTGCCGGGATCATCGGCCCGCCCGCGCCGGATAGATTCCTCCAGCGTCTTCGTGATCTCCGCCACATCCAGATCGGCCACGCTCCAGCTCGTCTCCGGTTGGTTTTCCCAGCGCTGATCGCCATGCAACCGTTCCAGCAGGATGCGGTTGTATTCCTCCCGCGAAAGCTGCCGGCTCGTGTTGCCCACGCCCCGATAGGCTTGGCCCCGGTAGCTGTAAGGCTGCCCGCTGCCCGGCTGCGCCGTCACCACCAGAAGCTCGCGCCCTTCAGTGAAATCCACTCGCTCGATGCTCGGGAACACCGGCGGTTCGATCTCGCTCAAGTCCTGCGCCACCTCCTCCACCGTGCGATCCGAAACCATCTGGCCGATGATCCGCCCGTCCGGCTCCACGCCGAAAATTACCCGGCCGCCCCGGTGATTCAGCATCGCGCAAATCGTCCGCGCCGCCTCCCGGCGCTCGCCCGTCGTTCGCTTGAGCTCCAGCGTCTCGGATTCGCCGCCGCGCGCCCAGGTTTCGATGTCCGCCAGAGAAATCATTGTAGTGTCTCCATTCTGGATTCCAGCGCCACCACGCTCAACTCCCCGCTCAACTCCCCGCTCAACCCCCCGCTCAGCAGCTTCGGCAGTAGAGTATCGCGGAGGGTGGCGAGGGTGCGGGATTAGGTGGCCGGGTTCAGCCGCCGGATGGCGTCGCGCTTCACCTTCTCCCCGTGGGAGAGGGCCGGGGTGAGGGTTCGAGCAACGCGAGATTGCTCCTCTCCCCATGGAAGAGGCCGGGTGAGGGTTGCCGCAGGCAATATCAGGGCGTCTTCGACGATGGATTCGTTGAGGCTCATTTCAGCAGGCTAAGCACGTTCGTATGGATAAACGTTTTTGTAGTTCCGGTTGAGGTATGAGCCGACTGATGAAGCAGTTCGCAGATTCTCAAACTCGTGTTCAGGAACGCCCTTATAGGCGTAGGTCGAGCCGTTCAGAAACTGAACATAGACGCTTTGATTTTCCGAATCGTAGCCGACTGCTGCGATGTTCGATGAACTGACGGGGTGCATTTCTGGCATTGGCATAGTTTTATTGGTTGAAGGATTGGTTTCTCCAGTTACGAACACTGGTTTCGTAAACGGCTGCATCAGGTCGGGCATTGGCCCATAGCTTCGATGCGATTGGGTCAGAACTCTTCACCGCGTTGTCCGCTTGGAAAAATTTAACGCGGGATGGAATGCGGACAGCCTCACCACTCACAATCGCTTCGCCGGTTCGTAGGCTCGAAAGCACGTCTGCCATTTCCCTAAGTTCGTCCTGCATGGCGGAAGAAACGTGTCCCTTGTCTCGGGTATTTGTCATCCTCAGCGCGATTATCGAGCCGCATTGACTCAGCACGGTTTCGTCCAACTCAGAAGGACGTTGAGTGACCAAAAGCATGCCGACGCCATACTTCCGCCCCTCCTTTGCAATCGCCTGAACGGTTCGTGACGAAATCGAATCCTCACCAGCCTTCAAATAGGTGTGAGCTTCGTCTAGGACGACAAAAAGCGGCTGCTTCTTTCCACCCACAAGCGTGTTTTGCCCCCAGTAGAGGGCGTCGTAGATGATCTTTAGAATGCAGCCTGAAATCGTCTGCATGATCTCCGACGGGATTGCTGATAAGTCCAAAATGGAAACTGGAAACCCATGCCCGAACCACGTTGAAAACAAGCGCGGGAGATCGTTGGGGGTAGCACCAATCAGTGACGGCGAATACCCTATTGGGCGGAACAGAAAATTGTAACTTTGATCGAGAAGTCTCGACCGCATGCCGTCCAAGAAGCCAAGAATACCCTTCGCTTTGGTGTTTAAGAAAGGGGCAGCGCTTCCCAACCCTGCAATTGGATACTGGTTGGACTTGAGCGTCGCCGGGTCACCCGCCGGAATCAAGGCCTCGGGGGTTGTGCGGTCAGCTTTGAAGGTAATTCGCTCGAAGTTATCCAAATCGAACCACAGTTGGTTTATCGAAAATGGAATTGGGCTATCCGCAGTGATTGCCTCCGCCCGTAGGCCGCCGATTGCAGCAGCCGCCACTTTCTTTAGTTCTAAAACCTTTGCCCGGATGTAATCTTCGTTCTGGTCTGAGAGCCGACCTGGGAAGATCGCCATCAGCTCCTTGAATGGCAGTGCCCAGAATGGAACGCAGAGCTCTTCTTCGCGATCCGCGGCTTTGGCTCCGACTCTGAACACGCGACACTTCCCAGACAGAGAACTCGCATACTCGCCGTGCGGGTCGATCATGAGAACGCGTGCACTGAGGAATGGTTTTTCGGCAATCGCTTTCACAAGGATGCTGACGGCATTGGATTTCCCGCTCCCCGTAGCGCCAAGAATCGCGCAATGCCGTGAGATCAGCTTGTCCATGTCCAACTGTGCAGCGAGTCCTTCCGACGCGCTCTGATTCCCGATTACAATCGACGATTGGGCGTTATAGCCGCCGTAGACAATACGGAGGTCTTCATTCGTGACTAGATGGACCTGGTCACCCGATGTCGGCGACTGAAGCACACCTCTCTCGAAGGACGAACCGATCTGTTCGCCCACGAGTATCATCCTCAGCCAGCGGTGCCCGTCAGCGATTGACGGATTCTCCTTGTAAGCCATCAGGAGCGACTCCGGCATCGCAAGCACACCAGCCTGCGTGATGAGCCCATATAAATTAGCGTATCCCAAAGGAACCTTGAGGAACGATCCGATCTGCCCAATGCGATAAACCGTGCCATTGATAATTGGCATATTTGACGGGTAGTTACTCGCCATCTTGATCGTCACGGAGTTCCCGCTGACGCTCTCAACCTGACCGATGTGCGTTGGATTGTGTTTCATGACCGTTACAGCGTGCTGGCTGGCCCTTCCGACGAGGCCAAGTCGTTAAGAAACTCAGTAAGTTTACGGAAATCAGGGAGAAGAAAACGTCCCGTTCCAACCCATGGCCCCACCACTTGGGCGTCCTCTCCAACTACCGGAGCTACGGGCCCATCTTCTTCAAAATACTGACCTACACGCGTAGCCTCTTCTATCTTCGGTTTATCTCTCAACCTCCACTCACCAAATTTCCCGCCGATAACGGCGTGGCGCAGACCATAGACTGACATTTTCCCTCCGGTCTCGTGTGTTGCGAGGCTCCTAACACTGTTGGTTGCATCTGCGAGACCAAAGACGCTCTTATTTTCCTCAGTCCGTGTTTCGTCGTAATACATTGCGATCACATGAGAGTTCGCTCCCCGACGGAGCGACGTCACGATGCGTTCGTTGATGTGGTTGTCTCCAAACGAATATCCGCAGGTGAATAGCACCGCGTCGTCCTGCTGGAGAAAGGCGCAGAGACGGTCAATGAGTCCGACATACGGCTGCTTCTTCGACGTGTTGTATTTGAGGTGCGAAGGATAGATGAGAATAGAATCCTCAGGGGCCGACTTCTGCCGAATCACAGCCTTGTCTGATTCTCGATAGGTCCAGCCCAGCGAGCCGTGCATTTTCCAAAGCTTCACAAGGTGCGGGTATGCCTCAACATCTTCCACAGCCTCTGGACAGAAAAACGGTTCAAAACTGCCTGAGAATCCATCGAAATACGGTATGCCTGAACGCTCAAGGGCAATTTCGAACAAGTAGTCGTAATTCGTGGTGAAGATTTCGGCAGGAAAACGTCGTCTCGCCTTCTGAACCCAATTGGCTAAACGGGCGTGAGCCAGTTTCTTTCGGTCGTCGGTCAATAAATTTTCGTGAACAGAGACGAGTTTCACGACGCGTGTCTTTACAAGCTTCGCCAAGGCGGTCAACCCGACCGTGTCGAGTCCGTTGAGCTTTCCCGCACCAATAACGGCCCGCTTGGCTTCAATACTTGAGAGCAGCGTTTCTATATTGAAGGCCACCTTCACCGATTTAGTTTCGGCTTGAATCTCCTTTATCGCAGCCGCGAACTCTGGCGAATGCGATTCTACTTCGGCGACGATAGTCTCCGTCATCTTTTCGATCGCAGGAACAAAGACAGTCAGCAGGCTCGTCGCATATGATGACCCTGCCCCGAATAAAAAGCCGATACGCTTCTTGTCGGAAATCAGAATCTGGTGGATGCCCCGGATGTGTTCGCGCGGATCGTGTGTGTTCATATTGTTCGAAGTGCCCCCGGTAAGTTGACCGTGATTTCCCCGCTCAGCAGCTTCGGTAGGAGCGTGTCGCGCAGGGTGGC
>JBDNFZ010000293.1:0-2391 GCA_041689555.1 Opitutaceae bacterium
CCACGAATGATCGCGTGTTTGTCTCGCAAGCTTCGGCGCGGTTTGCGCGCTCCCGCGCTCTTCACCTGGGTAGTTTCAATCGTGCGTGATCACCTTACCGTCGCTATCCATCTTAAACTCGACTTTCTTGCCGTCCTTTTTCGTTTCGACCTCATACATAGTTTGGCCTTTTTCGGTTTCTTTTTCGATTTCGATTTTATCAACCGGGACATCTCCCACTTGAACCTTGATCGCGGCCTGCACAGCGGGCGGTAGATCGGTGAAGGCGACTTTCGATTCGATTACCTTACCGTCGCTATCCATCTTAAACTCGACTTTCTTGCCGTCCTTTTTCGTTTCGACCTCATATGTGGTCTGGCCCTTTTCGGTTTCCTTTTCGATTTCGATTTTATCAACCGGGACATCTCCCACTTGAATCTTGATCGCGGCCTGCACAGCGGGCGGTAGATCGGTGAAGGCGACTTTCGATTCGGATTTTGAGCATCCGGCGAGCGCGGATGCGGCTATTAAAGCTAAGACGATTGGGACGGTGAGGCGTGTTTTCATAAGATTGGGCGAAAGGATAACGATCCCGTCGCCACCCAGAAATGGGGTGTTCACCGTAGCGCGATCACATCGTTGCACCTCAGGATTTCGAATCCGAACGAGCGTAGCCGCTGCCTTTGTCGCAAGAGTCGGACAGGATTTTCAATCGGCCTAACTTGGCCTTATTTCTCAAAAACGGCAAAGTTCCGGGGCAGGCTCCGGCGGTTCTGCGAAAAAAAATTCCGACCGGCCAATCGATGACACGTGCCGCTGGCGCGATGTCGGGCAGCTAAGACTTGGGCGAGAATAAAGCTCCGGTGCGAGCCCGTGGCGTAGGCGGGCCGTTCTACGGGAAATCGGATCAGCGCTTGTCCGGCGCGAGGTTGGCTTGGCCGGGGATAAAAATGTTGTCCGCGCCGGGAACCGTGGGAATAAATCGGTCGCTGGCGATGCACCACATGTCCCAGTGACCGTCGATGTAGTTGCCGTTGCCCGGCTGCGGGCAGGCTTGGACGTAGAGATACCAGCGGCCCTCGATCTGGTAGAACGCGGGCGTGGCCACATGATACATCGTGTCGTCGCGATAGAGGCCGGTCCATTTGGTCTGGAGGACCACATCGACGTCGAGCTGCGTCCATCCCGAGTCGGGACTGCGGCTCACGGCGATGACCGGGCGCCAGCGTTTGCCCTTCTCCGTTCCGACTTCGATCGCGAGCACGTAGGTGTCGCCGATCTTGGAGATCTGGTGCCACTCGTAATAGGCGTCGGGGGTCGAGGGAAACAGGTGCCCCATACCGCGCGGGTCGGAGGTGTCGAAGCGGCGCGTCCAGGATTTTCCATTACGCGAGCTCGCGAGGCGGATGCCGGGCAACGTGCCGTTTTTCCCGCGATAGGAATAATACATGAACCAATCCCAGTGTTTCTCGGCGGCGTTCCACTCGCGCAGCACGGCGGATTGCGAAGCCATGGTTTCGAAATACGGCGCGGCGGGTTCCGGTGCGAGGACCGGAGCCGCGCCGAAGCGGCGCACGGTGGCGGCGCTGATCCCGGAGTAGCCGTCGCTCCCCGCCGGGCAAATCGCGAGGCCGATGCGATCCTGCACCGAAGCGGTCGTGCCGGAATAGTAGATGTAGTAGGCGTCCTCCTCGGGCAGGTAGAGCACGGCATCGAGCCGGATGCTGCCGGAGTCCCAGCCGTCCGCACCGGGGCTGAAGACCGGGTTGGCTTCGTCCTGATGCCACGTGAACGGATCCGATTTCAGCGCCCACGCTTTGCCGATGTAGCAGAGCCGACGGTTCGACGCGGGGACGCCGGAGTAGAACATCACCAGGCGATCCGGATCCTTCGGGTTCGGAATGATGCAGGCTTCTTGAACCTGTTGGGACTGCCACGCAGCAGAGGTGCGGTTGATGATGACCTCGCCGCGAATGGCGGCGGCGGCGGTCGTTGCGAGGGAAACTCCCGCGATCGCGGAAAGGAGAAACAAGGTGGCGGCAAACGCGGGGACGGGGATTTTCATCGGCGGAGGGGTTGGTCCTAAGTCGGGAGACAATTGCGCGCGGGTAATTCGTCAATCCGTGTGCGCCGAGGTTCGTGGGTCGGTTTGCGCTGGACCGCCTTTACGCCGCGACTTTTGCGCGAGCCCGGCGGAGTCGCGGCGTAAAGCCGCTCCCACATCCGATCAAAAACCAAGCCGACTCATTACGGCACCGAGAAAAGTTTCACCCTATGAGCAATTCGATCAAAGCCTTCGCGGCGTTTGGCAAACGCCAAGCTCTCCAAGCCCAATAATATGATGCCGGCCCGCTGAAGGCGGAGCAGGTTGAAATCAAGGTTTCCCATTGCGGCATCTGCCACTCCGATCTC
>JBDNFZ010000294.1:0-4935 GCA_041689555.1 Opitutaceae bacterium
CGATGGTGGGCAGACATGGACACCGTGCGCACGGCGGCAGGTTTGACGGCGTGGCCCGTCAATGGAATGCGCCACAGCTACGGGAGCTATCACCTCGCGAAATTCACCAACGCAAATGCGCTGGCTCTCGAAATGGGGCACACCACAACGAAGGAAATTTTTGCCCATTACCGCGAGCTTGTCCGTCCTGATGACGCTGCAAAGTATTGGGAGATCAAGCCCGATGCAGAAGAGGGGATTTTGCCGATGGAGGCGGCGGTGTCATGAGCGAATCAACCGCTGCGGTATCAGGGTCCGAAAAGATGCAACGGGAACTCAGGTTGATCGCGGAGGCCCGAGCCCTTTTTCGGGAAGGGGTTGCGCGACTGATATTGGCTTCAACGGGCAACTCGCCCGCGAGCATTGAGGCGGCAGTGTCACTCATTGCAGGTTTGCTCGACGCAGTTGACGACGTAGCCGACGAGGCCCGGCGGGATAACGAAGCCTTAAGGTGCCTTCTGGAAAAATGCACCGGCTGGCCGATTCGATACTATGCTTTTCAGAGGGATCGGAAGACGCAATCGGATGAGCTTTTACGACTAGGTTTCGGCAAGCGGTGTCCCTTGAATATCAGTGTCGCATTAATGGACTCTCCGGGGACGCGATGGGCCTTCAAATACTGGCGCTTTCGACAAGAAGTTTTGGACGCGCATCGAAGTCTCCGGATTGATCGTTTCGCAAAGGAGTGCGGGATGTCCCCGGTCGCAGTCGTGACGGCGTTAAAACTGGCGGACTTATCTCGCGACAAAGCGGTGCTGAAAGAATGGAAAATCGCCGCAATAGCTCACTTTGAGGAAAAGTATCCGGGGCAGAAATTCGCGAGCCACTCGAATTGGAAAGAAATTAAAGGCGGCGCAAACAAGATACGGGAACTGATCGAGGTCGGCTTCGCGAATATCGCCCCACGTCAATTGGGATAGCGTCCCGACTTAGTGCCAAGTCGGGACGGCTGGCAGGTTGATTGAAGATAAGATGGAGGCGTCGATGCGTGATGCTCCCGACACCAACCGCCACCGTTGCACAGTTCTCCGACGGTGTCCGTCCATCAAACGGACTTCTCACCAAGGAAGAACTCGCCGCCGAGCTGCGTTGCAGCCCGCGCCAGATTGAACGCCTGCAACTCGCCCGGCGGATTCCGTTCGTAAAACTCTCCGGCCGCATGGTGCGATACCGGCGCGACGCTGTGCTCAATGCTCTCGCCAAGATGGAAACGGAGGCCGTCTGTGCCTAACCGTAAAACCAGCCGGACGATAGCGCGCGACCTGTTCGGCAATGAGGTGAAGGCACCGCTACCTCTGCGGAAGATCGTGGAACGGCCCGACGGGCGAGGTTTCGCCATCGCGGCCCGTGAACGCGCCGAGACGACTTACCGGCACTTGGGAATCTACGCTACACGGGGAGAGGCGGCGCAGGCGCTACGCGATGGCGTGGGCTTACCGCCCCGAGAGGAACCCGAGGTGCTCACGCTGTCCGTCCAGATTTCTCTTTCACGCCGTCGGCGATGATGACGCGAGCGACACACTATTGCGGCGTGGAGTTTCTGGCGCTGGGTTCGCCGGGGAAGCTCGCCGCGAGCAAGTGCCGGACGGCGGCGGCGCTGGCGATCAACTGGCGGCTGGCCGTGGAAGGCCGGGTGCATCCGGCGGGGGAGGTGGTGTTGGGCTTTGGCAGCGCGGCGGAGGCAGAGGCGGCGATTCTCCGGGCGCGTGGTGAAGCGGCGGGCGGAATTTGCGCGGTAATGTATGCCCCGGCCCCGCGTGACGCGGTGCTCGTGGAGAGACTTGGGGAAATTTCCGAGCGCGGCCGGGCTGCATTTGCGGCGGGTGTGCGCGCCTCCGCCGAACCCTTCCCGGTTTTCATTGGCACGCGGACGGCGTGCGAGATCGAGGCAACGCGGTGGCGGCGGGTGCGGGCCGGGCATCGCTCAGGAGGGAAACCGTCGTGAGCATTGAAACTTCCAAGCCTGGGCAACGGCCCCCGTCGATTGAAGAGATCAAGGCGCGCTACACCATCGAGAACGCTTGGAAAGACGAGGGCTTGCCGGGCGCGCCGGCGCGCAGTTGCCGTTCGCCTTTTCGCGAGGAGCGGCATCCGTCGTTTTCCGTCTATGACGAGGGGCGAAAGTGGAAAGACCATGCGGCGGGTGACGGGGGCGACGTGCTCGACTTTGTGGCCAAGGCGCGCGGATGCCCGCCGGCCGAGGCGCTGGCCGTGGTGCGCGAGCGCGTAGGGTGGCAAGCGGGCGCACACGGCCCCGCGAGGAGCAGGCGGGCGGCTCCGGTGCGGGACGTGGTGAAGGCGGACGCCCCGCCGGCCTACAAGCCCGTGGTGATGGGGGGAGACGTGCGCATCGTATGGGAAGCGGGGCTGCATTGGCTGAAAATTGACGAGGGGATGCAGATCGAGATCGACCGCTGGCGCGCGTGGCCGGTGGGCACGGCGCGCTTTCTGGCAGAGGAGGGATTACTTTCTGCGCCGGAGGTGAAGGGGCAGAGCGGGCTTGCCTGGATCATGCAGTATCCGGGGCGCTCGGCTTGGGTGGAGATCGGTTTCCACATGCGGCACAAACCCCGGCGAGACGGGGACCGAGTCGTGTGGACCTACCAACCGGCGGGCGTGGGAATGCCAGCGGTCCCGCTGATCCTAGGGAATTTCTACGGCGCGCGGCTGGTGATCGTCTGCGAGGGCGAGTGGGACGCGGCCACCTTTGCGGCGGCGGCGGGCTGGCTCGCTTCGGACTCGGCTTGGCCCGACGGCTTCGCCGTCGTAGGCATCCGGGGGGCGACGGGATGGCGCGCGTTCATGGAGCATTGGCGGCGGGTATGGCCACGCCGGCCGCGTTTCCTGCTCATTCCCGACAACGACGAGGCGGGGCAGAAGTGGCACCGGGAATTTGCCGGGGCACTCGTGCCGTTGGCGCTATCGGGGACGGTCCTTCCTCCCAAGGCGGGCGGACCGAAAGATTTCAACGACCTGCATCGGCAAAAACCGTTTACGCCCGCCGACATCTACGGACTGCTGCGCAGCGTCGATTTGGTGGATGACAGGGGGTTTCCAAAATGAGCGACGACGCCAACGCGACCCGCTTCGAGCCGCCGCTACGTATCGCCGCGCACGCGGCGGAGGCGGGCAATATTTTCAACGGCCTGCCAATGATCGAACTCCCCGACGATGACCGCACGGGCAGCGACTTCGCCGCAGAACTCGGCAAACATCTCGGGCGGGCGGAAATCTTTCGCAGGGCGAAAATCCTGATGACGCTGACCGATAAGCGCGAGCGGTTGGAGCCGGTCGGGGATCATGAGTTTCGCACGCTGATCGAGCGTTACGTCTGCCTTTTTCAGGCGCGCGTGCCCAAGAAAACCGGGGACCAACTGCTACGCATCCGGCGGACGCTGGGAATCGATTTGGCGCGCATGACGATGAACTCGCCGCAGATGCTCGCGGAGATCCGCGAGGTTGAGCACCTGCACGACGTGCCGTTGCCCGTCCTGAGACCGGATGGCACTATCGAAATCCTACCCGAGGGCTACGACGCCGGGACCCGCATCCTCACTTTGCGGACGTGTCACTACACAGAGCAGCCCTGCGCGGACGGGGCAAAATTTCTGCGCGACATGCTGGGGGAGTTTCAATTTCAGGATACCGAACGTTCACTGAGCGTCGCGGTGTCCGCGATGCTAACGCTGTTCGCTCGCCGGGTGTTGCCATCGCTCGCACACCGGCCCGCTTTCATTTACACGGCCAACGCGCCGGGCGGAGGCAAGACACTGCTCGCCGACTGCGCGATTGCTCCGGTGCTTGGGCGCTCGCCGCGGACTGCGTTTTCAAAGCGGGAGGAAGAAATTGAGAAGGTCCTGTTCGCGGAGGTTCGAAGCGGATGCGAGTGCATCCTCTTCGACAACGTCAGGGGGCGAATTGAAAACAGTTGCCTCGAGAATCTCCTCACCAGCCACGTCTTCAAAGGTCGGATTCTCAACCAATCGGCAACCTACGAGGGCGAGAATCATCTCGTGATATTTTTCACCGGCAACGGAGTGACGGTCTCGGAGGACTTGGATCGGCGGGGGCTCTTCGTGGAATTGTTTCAGCCGGAGGCGAAGGCGCAGGACCGGAAATTCAAACAGGCGTTGAGCGTCGCCAGCCTGATCGAGCGCCGGGCCGAGGTTCTGGCGGCTCTCTGGCAGATCGTCCAAGCATGGGACCGGGCCGGGCGACCGACGGGGACCAAGACGCACGCAAACTTCCCGGAGTGGGCACGGATCATTGGCGGCATGTTGGAGCACGCGGGCTTCGCGTCTCCCGTAACCGCTCCGACACTTCACAATTCCGGCAACCGCGACGGCGACGACATGGCCGAATTGGTCGCGCTGCTCGCCGCGACGAAAGGGAGCCTGCCCATCGACTTCGACACGTTGACGGAAATCGCCGCCGAGCGCGGCCTGTTTGACCGGATCACCGATGGGAACACGGCGAAGGCGATGGACCGGCCGGAGAAAGCGCGGCTCGGAAAGCTGCTCGCGGCCTACGACAAGCGCACCTTCGGCGAGCGGCGGCTGATGTTCTGCGTCGATGGGCGCGGGCATGGTCGCCGGTTCAGAGTCACCGGCCCGGAGGGAACTGCGCGGGATGCCGCCGAGATTTGACGCCATGAAAGACGACCTTCTTGAACGACAGACGGAGCGGCGGTGGCAACGGGGACGCGCGAGCCGTGCTGGGCGAGTCTGACATCGACGGCGGCGAGGCGGAGTGGGGCGGCCTCGTGGGACTCAGCGCCGGTGGCGAAATCGGCACGCCAGGCGTCGTCAGTCCCCTCGACAGGGACAAGTAGCTCGCGCGCTGTGACAGTGCGCTCGTCATTGAAGGGTGATGGTTTTGGCTTAATTGATTCCGCGC
>JBDNFZ010000295.1:0-4219 GCA_041689555.1 Opitutaceae bacterium
CCGGTCGGTTCTACAGGGCTTAGTTCTACAGGAAAGCGACGAGACCAATTGTCCCTAGCCGTTCGGATAAAATAAAACTGGCCGTCTCGAGGACGGCCAGTGTCTGAGGGAGGCGCGCGAGCGCGCTGGCCTAGGTGTGGAGTTTAGAAGCGATAGGTGACGGAGGCGCGGAAATTGATTCCGGCACCGGGGTATACGAAAGTCCGGCTGATGGCCGCCTGCAGGTATTCTTTGTCCATGACGTTATCGATGTTGCCTTGGACCGTCCACGGGCCGGCGGTATAACCGGCGGCCAAGTCAATCAGGGTGCGCGCCTCGAGATAGAAGCTGGGCTGGTTGAAGATACGCCGGGTGGGCGTGCTGGCGGCCGTTACGGCAGGGAAGACGGCGTCGCCTGGGCGCTTGTCGAGCCAGTTGGCTCCGGCCGAGACGTGGAAGCCCTTGAGGATGGCGTCTTGGAATTCGTAGCGGGCCCAAGCCGCGGCGGACTTTTCCGCAGTGCCACGGAAAGGCTGGTTGTTCGGATCCCGGTTGGTGAAGTTGGCGTAGTTGCCGATGACGGTGAAGCCCTTGGTGATCTCGAAGGTGCCTTCGAATTCCCAGCCCTTGGCCTCGCGGTCGGAGAAGAGTTGCGGGAGGGGCGGGACCGGGGCCGGCACCGCGAGGTTGCCGGGGTTGGGGACGGAAAAGGCGCTTTGCACGATCTGGAAGTAGGTGACGCCGAGCTGCAGACGATCTTGCAGGAGCCGGGCGCGGGCACCGAACTCATCTTGGCTGCCGACGGAGAAATCGGGCGTCCCCGGAGGCGAGAGATTGTTGGCGGAGGGCGAAGCGTTTTCCGAATGTCCGAAGAAGAGGGAGATCGCTTTGATGGGCTTCACGACGACGCCATAATTGTAGGTGTTCCGGTCGCCGACCTGGATGTTACCGCCGGTAAGGCGGATGCCCCGGTTGCGCGCCTCGAATTTGGACGCGCCGCCGGAGACGATCAGGCGCTCGTCGAAGGCGGCGATGCTTTGGTTCACATAGTATTGGCGCGAGAGCTCGAGGATTTGATCCCGCGCGGTTACGTTACCGGTCGTGAAGGGTCCGAGAAACGGACGGTCAAAATCGAGCGGGACGATGCTGATGGCGGTGGTGAGGACGGACTCGCCCGAGTTCGGCTGACGGCGGTTGTAGGCGAACCCGGCGCCCGTGGTGGATTTTACTTCGCCAAACGTGCGGGCGTAGACCCAGTCGTTCTGAAAATTGTAGCGCTTTTCAATCACTTGGGCGCGTGTCCCGCCGCGGGTGAAGCTGCGGGTTGGCACCGGGGCGGGGGAAGGGGTAAACGTCGGTCCGGGACCGTAGACGATGCCCGGAGTCCAAAAGCCGGTATTGGGATCGAAGGCTCCGCCGGAACCGCCGATCGTCCCGAAATTCAGCTGAGTGGTATCGAGATTGTAGTAGGAGAGGCGACCGGCGACGCGCACGGAGAGGTGCTCGGTGAGGTCGCTGGTGACGAAGAGGCGGACGTTTGAGCGTTTATCGGCGCGGTTGATATCGTCGCCATTGACGGCGAAGGTTCTCGAGACGCCGGAGAGGAGCCGGGCTTTGTTGTTGGTGCCGGAAGACGGGTCGATCGGATAGCCGAGATAGTTACTGGCCTTCCAATTGGCGAAGTCCGCCTGGAGGGTGATTTTGGTCGCCGGATTGAGTTGGTAGGCGAGGGACGGTGAGACGCTGTAGCGTTTGGTGGCGGTGTTGCCCCAGTAGCCCCTGTAGTCGCGGGTGGCGAAGAGAAGGCGGTAGGCCAGCTTGTTGCCGGCACCACCGACGCGACCGGTGGAATCGAACTCCACGCTGCCGGCATCGAAGGCGCCGTATTCCACGCGCACACTGTGGCGGGGGTCGACGAAGAGGGGCTTCTTCGTCACGTTGTTGACGGTGCCGCCGGGGCTGCCGGTGGGGGAGAGGATGGCGTTGGGGCCCTTCACGACCTCGATGCGATCGATGGTGATCGGGTCGATGTTGCCCTGCCAGTTGTCGAAGAAGCCGTCGACGGTGGCGCTATCGATCTGGAATCCGCGGACGGTGAGGCGGTCGAGCCCGTTGGGAATGGTGGACTCGGTGACGCCGGGGATGAACTTGAGGGCGTCGAGGATGCGGACGGCGCCGACGTCTCTGAGGAGGGCTTCGGTGACGACATTGATCGTCTGGGGCGAGCTGAAGATATCGGTGCGCACGCGCCCGCCGCTGGACGCTTCGGCGGCTTGATAGCGGTTGGGTGCGGCACCGGAGACCTCGAAGGCGTTCAGTTTGATAACCTCGGGGGCGGCCGGGGCGGCGGCGGGCTGGGCGACGGCCGCGCTGACGCCGGTGAGGGCGGCAAGCGCGAGACCAAGTCGGGAGACAAGGGATCTTTTCATAATTGTTGGTGGGACAGGTTCGGGTTGCTGAGCGGAATGGGTTTCCTTTTTGGTCACCGGCGGCGTCACGGGCCGCTGGCGGCTGATGACAAACGCACCCGTCGCGGCGTCTTGCGCCACGGTGAGTGCGGTGCCGGCGAGCATGCGTTCGAGCGCTTCGCGCGGGGCGAATTCGCCGACGATGGCGTTGGTCTGCTCGCCGCGCACCCGCTCGATCAGGTATACGATCGGCTGGCCGGAAAGGCCGGCAAACTGCCTGAGCGTCGCACTGGCGTCTCCGCGCGGCAGGTTGTAGCTTTTCTTCGCCGTCTCGGCGGCGGCCGACATCGGCACCGTCGCAGCGCAACAAAGCGCGGCGACGACCGTGGTCGAGGCTGCAAGGGGGGAGGATAGACGAGACAGGAGCAACAACCCTGTAACGCAGCGGCGGATGAAATGGCCGGTTCCCGCGGAAAAATAGTTTTTGCGCCTCACTCGCGATCAGCGCCGCCGCAGCACGAGGGTGTCGTCGCCGCGGCGCTCGGCCACGATTTCCCCGTCGCGCTCCAGCAGGCGCACGAACGCCTCGACTTCACCGCGCGCAAACGTCCCGCCGATCCGCTGGACGCCGAGCGCGGGATCCGCGAGCTCGAGTTGCAGGCGGTTGTGCAGGTTGAATTGCCGCACGATCTCGTGCAGCGGCTCGTCGGCGAAATCCACGAGCCGCCGCTGCCAGGCGAGACTTTCACTCAATGCGGCGGGAGTCATTTTTTCCACGCGCGGCGGGGAACTGCTGGCCACGGAGGAAACGACGACCCGCTCGCCCGCGGAGACCATCGGCAGCGTGGCCGCGAGAGGCTGCATGGCAGCCGTGGATTCGACGCGGACCTTGCCCTCGGCGACAATCACTTCCACCGCCCCCGCAGTGTAGCGGACGTTGAAAGCGGTGCCCACGGCGCGCACCGCGACGCCGCCGGCGCGGACGACGAAGGGCCGCGCGGGATCGTGGGACACGGCGAAGTGCGCCTCGCCCGCGTCGAGTTGCACCGTCCGCTCCGAGGTGGTGAAGCGCGTGCGGACGGCGCTGGCGCCGTTGAGTTCGAGGGTCGAACCGTCGTCGAGCCGCACGCGCTCGTAGCCGGCGGCGGCGGTGGCGTAGCGCAGTTCGGGGGTCGGGGCGCGGAACGAGCGGAAGCCAAAAACGCCCAGCACCAATGCGGCCGCAAGACCAGCGCCCATCCAGGTGGCGCGCCGACGCAACGCGGGGAATTTCAGCACGAGCGCGCCCGGGCGCGGCGGCGAATGGCGGCCAAAGCGGCGATTCAGCTCGGAGCGAAACTCCGGCAGGGCGGCAAGCGGACCGAGCGCTTTTTCCATCCGGGTCACGGCGACGGCGCGGCGCGAATCCGCCCTGCGCCAAACTTCGAACGCCTGCGCTCGCTCGGGAGTGAAGCCGTCGTCGCGCTCGGCGAGCCAGACGATCGCCGCGTCCTCGATCATGGTCTGTTCGGGTGAGGGATTTTGGCCGGGAGCGCTCATGATTTTTCCTCCATGGCCGCGCCGGTGGGTTCAATCCAGCCGCGTCGTTCGAAATGCCGGGCGCAACTGCGCATACCTTTTAAGAGGTGTTCCTTGACGGTGCCGACCGAGAGCCCGAGGTGTGCGGCGATTTCTTTCACGGCAAACCCGTCCATATGCCTGAGGAGCATGACCTCACGGCAACGCTCCGGCAGGCCGGAGAAGGCCTCGACCAAGGTCTCGAGTTGCTGCCGGTGCTCGAACGCCTCGACGAGCCCCGGCGCCTCCTCAAGCGGGGGCTGGCGCTCGCACGC
>JBDNFZ010000296.1:0-2195 GCA_041689555.1 Opitutaceae bacterium
CCCTCATCATCGGCTTTGCCGTTCTCACCGGCTTCATGGCGTGGTCCGCCGCCCACCTCCGCGTCGACGCCAGCTTCAACAAATCGCTCCCGCTCGACCATCCCTACATCCGCACCTTCATCAAACATCAGGCCGAGTTCGGCGGCGCCAACCGCGTCCTCATCGCCCTCGTCCCGGCCAAGGGCGACATTTTCACCGCCGAGTTTTTCGCCACCCTCAAGGCCGTCACCGACGAGGCCTACTACCTGCCCGGCGTGGATCGCGCCCAAGTCCAATCCCTCTTCACCCCCAACGTCCGCTTCATCGAGGTCGTCGAAGACGGCTTCGCCGGCGGCAATGTCATTCCCGCCGACTACGCGCCCAACCCCGCCGGTTTCGCCAAGGTCCGCGAAAACATCATCAAGTCCGGCAAACTCGGCCAACTCGTCGCCAACGACTTCACCGGGGCCATCGTCAGCGCCCAACTCCTCGAGGTCGATCCCGCCACCGGCAAAAAAATCGACTACATCGCCGTCTCCGCCGCCCTTGAAATGATCCGCGACCGCGTCGCGGCCGATTCCAAGGGCGCCGTGTCCGCCCACATCATCGGCTTCGCCAAGGTCATCGGCGATATCTCCGAAGGCGCCCGCGGTGTCATCGGGCTTTTTGGCATCTCGATTCTCGTGACCGCGATCCTTGTCTGGAACTACGCCGGCCGCTGGAAGCTCGCTCTCGCCCCCGTCCTCTGCTCGCTCGTCGCCGTCGTCTGGCAGCTCGGCGCCCTCACCGCCCTCGGCTACGGCGTCGACCCGTTTTCCATTTTGGTCCCGTTCCTCGTCTTCGCCATCGGCGTCAGCCACGGCGTCCAGAAGATCTGCACCTTTCGCAACGAGATCTTCGCCGGCCACGACGGCAAGACCGCCGCGCGCAACGCCTTCATCAAGCTGATCGTCCCCGGCATGGTCGCCCTCGCCACCGATACCGTCGGCTTCCTCACGATGCTCGTGATCAAGATCGAGACCATCCACGAGCTCGCGATCACCGCCAGCCTCGGCGTCGGCGTCATCATCATCACCAACTTCTTCCTCCTGCCGATTCTCCTCTCCTACCTCCGCCTCCCGCCCGCCTACGCCGTCTGGGTGACCCGACGCCGCGCGCGCGCCGACGCCTTCTGGGAGCGCCTCGGTCGCGGCATGAAACCCCGCCCGTCGCTCGTCATCACCGTGGTCTCCCTCGCCGTCGGCGCCTGGGCCTGGCACAAGGCCGGGGAGGTCCGCATCGGCGACACCAACGCCGGCGTCCCCGAGCTCCGCCAGGATTCCCGCTACAACCGCGACAGCCGCCTCATCACCGAAAAATTCAGCATCGGCGTCGATGTGCTCTCGGTCATCGTCGAGACCATCCCCAACGGCTGCGTCGACCACGATGTCGTCACGCTCATGGATCGCTTCGAGGGCCACATCAAGACCGTCCCCGGCGTCCAGTCCGTCGTCAGCCTCACGTCCGTCGCCAAGATGATCAACGCCGGCTTCAACGAGGGCTCGCTCAAGTGGCGCGTCCTCCCGCGCAACCCGCAATCCCTCGCGCAGTCCGTCTCGCCCATCGAGACCGCCACCGGCCTCCTCAACGCCGACGCCTCCGTGATGCCCGTCCTGGTCTTCCTCGCCGACCACAAGGCCGAGACCCTCCGCGCCGTCACCGCCGCCACCGAGGCCTTCGCCGCCGCCAATCCGTCGCCCAAGGCAAAATTCCTCCTCGCCAGCGGCAACGCCGGCGTGATGGCCGCCACCAACGAGGTCGTCGCCGCCGCGCAGACCCCCATTCTCCTCTGGGTTTTCGGCGCCGTGATCGCGCTCTGCCTGATTACCTTCCGCTCCTTCGCGGCCACGCTCTGCATCGTCGTCCCCCTCGGCATCGTCAGCTTCCTCGCCTACGTGCTCATGGTTTACCTCGGCATCGGGCTGAAGACTTCGACCCTCCCCGTGGTCGCGCTCGGCGTCGGCATCGGCGTGGACTACGGCATCTACCTCTTCGCCCGCTTGGAGACCGCACTCAAGTCCGGCGCGTATTTCGAAGACGCGATGATCACCGCCTACAAAGACACCGGCGCCGCCATCGTCTTCACCGGCCTCACGCTCGCGATCGGCGTGAGCCTCTGGCTCTTCTCCGACCTTAAATTCCAAGCCGACATGGGAATTCTTCTCACCTTCATGTTC
>JBDNFZ010000297.1:0-7050 GCA_041689555.1 Opitutaceae bacterium
GCTGATGGTCTCGACGCTCGCGAGCGGCCAGACCGCGCCCTACGTCGGCACCACCGACATCACGATGATGCCCGCCATCGTCGACGTCTCCGGCCTCAACCGTCTCTCGCGCGTCATCTTCACCAACGCCGCCGGCGCCATCGCCGGCATGGTCACCGCCCGCGCGTCTTCGCCGGCTTCGTCGTCTTCCGAAAAACCCCTCATTGTCGCCAGCATGTTCGGCAACACCACCGCGTGCGTGACCGAAGCGAAGCGCCATCTCGAAGCCGCCGGCTACGAAATCCTCGTCTTCGCCGCCACCGGCAACGGCGGCCGCGCCATGGAGTCGCTGATCGCGAGCGGCATGGTCGCCGGCGTCCTCGACATCACGACCACCGAGTGGGCCGACGAACTCGTCGGCGGCGTCCTCAGCGCCGGTCCCGACCGCCTCGACGCCACCGCCCGCGCCAAAATCCCCGCCATCGTCTGCCCCGGTTGCCTCGACATGGTGAACTTTGGCGAGCCGTCGAGCGTCCCCGCCCAATTCGCCGGACGCCTCTTCTACCATCACAACCCGCAAGTGACGCTGATGCGCACGACGGCCGCCGAGTGCGAGCAACTCGGCCGCATCCTCGCGGAAAAAATCAACCGCTACACCGCGCCCGTCACCGTCCTCCTCCCGCTCCGCGCGATCAGCGTCATCAGCGCCCCCGGCCAACCCTTCCACTCCCCCGCAGCCGATCAAGCCCTCTTCACATCCCTCCGCACGCACCTCCGCCCCGGCATCCCCGTCCTCGCGCAAGACACCGAAATCAACGACCCCGCCTTCGCCCGCGCCTGCGCGGAGACGCTCCTCGCGCACCTGCGGCCTTGTCTTCCCTCGGTCGCAAACTAGCCGGATAGCCCGTGCGTCGCAGTTGGCACTCGAAGCCGCCCCGTCTTTGATATTCCAAATTAGAACATAAAACGTGGCCCGGCACGGTTCCACTCGACGAGCCGACTTGTCCTTCCCCTCGCTAAATGCACCCGCCCCCCATGCCCACCGCGCCGGAACTCTTCCCCCGATGCCATCCAGCAGCGCATCCTCATCGACGCCGATCTCTCGCGCTTCTACGGCGTCGGCACGCGCGAACTGAATCGGGCGGTCTTCCGCAACATCGAGCGCTTCGCCGACGATTTCGCCTTCAGGCTCAGCCTCACCGGAACGCCGCACGATGACCATCCTCCTCGATTACCAGAATCAAGAGATCAGGCTTACCGACGAACGTCTGGCGCACGTCCACGAGCACGCTGAGATGCTTGGCCTCGACGCCGCGATCGCGTAAACGTTACGGCACCCGGCGCTCGTCATCCAGTCGCAGGCGGACACCTTGGCCGACCTCCACGATCGCCATTATCTCGGCACGCGGGTCGGTGACAAATGGCTCTGCGTCGTGGTCAAATACGGCGCGCTGGACTCGTTCGTGCTCACCGCCTACCTTACCGACAAACCCAAGAAAGGAATCCAACTATGGCCCAAACCGTAAAAGTCTGGTTCGACAAAGAAGGCGACTTTCTCGAAGTCCGTTTCTCCGAAGCATCCGGTTACATGCGCGAAACGGACCACGAAGCCGTGATGGAACGGGTGGATGCTGCCGGCAACGTGCTCGGTTTTACCGTCATGGCCGTGAGCCAGCTCGACAAAGATCACCCCTTGGTCGCGCAACTCGCCGCCGCAGGCTGATCTGGCCGCCGCCAAGGCGAGGCGAGGGCATAGCGGGTTCAGGGCGTGGCCGGTTGATCTTGTCGCCCAAAATATCAAAGCCCCCGAAGCGGCGAACCTCGGAGGCTTGGGGAAATTACGGTTTCCACAGCCGTGGATTCCACCCATACGGGCTGCCACTCGCGAAGTGTGACCTCTGCTTTTCCTGCGCCTACCCTTTGCGGGGATGCGGTCGGCGCTGCGCCGGTGTCATACCCCCGACGAAGCTGCCAACGCCGTGGGCGAATTCATGAGCCGCGGAAGGCACCCCGATTGAAGCCATGCCATGGACGATCCCGCCGGGAACGAATGCAGGCCCAGCCGAGACTTCGCCCCAAAATCCCCGTCATCGCGCAAGACACCGAAATGAACGACCCATGCTTCGCCCGCGCCTGCGCCGAAACACAAATCGCTCAGTTATCTAACGCCAAATAATATCGTTGATGAACGACATCGATTCGACCTTCAAAAATCGACCAAAACGTCTTTGCCGTATTCCAGGCCGGCAACTTCGGTGGCGAGCTTCAGAATGGTTTTCTTAAGCACGTTGTTGAGATTAGTGGCGACCAGCCACCCACCTGGGAGCATAGCACTCATTTCACGCAGGTCTTCACGATCGGGATAAAGCTCTTGTGACGTGCGAGCGATATACCGGCGCTTTTTGCCTTGGCTATTCGGGTGCTGAGAACAGCGCTCCAGAAATTGCTCATCGCCCTTCGCCAATTCACTCAAAACCAAGACCATCGCTTCCTTCGCATTGCTGTATGGAAAAGTCTTCCCCCTCAATGTAAGTCGCCCGCTACGCATCGACTCACCAGTATTTCGAGGAGGTAATACTACTTGCGAAATTGGCTGCGAGACCGGCCGGGGCAGGGGACCGATGGCTTCGGGAACTCTTACTCGGCCCAAACTCGTCATGTAATCGGCTACGTCATCATCATCAGGACGGACGCCTGTCTTGGATTCGACTGCGCTAGCGAGCAAATCAACGAGCTGCTCGTCACCCTTTTCCACCAGTTCACGCCAAGTATCGGGAATTGCCGACTTGGCCTGTGACTTTCTATTCCGGCTTCGATATTCCGTCCTAGCAGTATCGAGAGACTCACCGTTCGTGACTCGGAGTCGATTGAGGTAGCGCTCAAGGATGGCTGATGCCTCGGTGGGCGAACGCTCATAAAGGTCCAGCTTGTGAACTCGCCGATCTTCGTAGCTCCCCTGCTCGGCTGGTAGATAGAAACTCCACGTTCTGCCATCCGTGAGGACAACGAACGGAACTCCCGAGTGGAACGCATACTCCAGCGCTTGCCGAACTGCATCCTCGGCCTTACCCGGCTGCTTAACTTCAATAAATACGCTTGGTTTCGTAGGCGGGTGACAGAGCGCAAAATCTGCCCGGCCCTCTCCTGTCTGAAACTCAGGCCATACGACGTTCGTGTCCCAAGTATCCCAGCCCAAATCTTGAAGCACGCGAAGAACTATGCCCTGTGAGATTGCCTGCTCGTTTGGAAACCGCCCCTGCCGAAGTCGTGTCGTTATCTCGGCTAGAATGATTTCGAGAGTCATGGTTTTTCATGCCGATTCGCTGGTCCAGTGGGATGTTTCGCAAGCCAAATGCTCATTTCCTCGCCTCCAGCTTCCTGCGCGTCTTCGCCAACTCCTTTTCCAGCACCTTCTCATCCGGCAGCACCGTGAGATAGTCGCGCACGATCGGCTTCGTCGGCAGCGAATCCGTCGCATAGCGCACCAGCGCCTCGCCTTTGCCCGAACACAAAATCACGCCGACCGGCGGATTTTCTCCCGGCTGCACCCAGTGCTCGCGCGCGTAGTTCAGATAGACTGTCATCTGCCCCGCATCGGCGTGCGTAAACCGTCCAAGCTTCAAATCGAAAATCACCAGACACCGCAGCCTGCGGTGGAAGAGAAGTAGATCCACGCGATACCACTCGTCGTCGATCCGCACTCGTCGCTGACGGCCGACGAACGCAAAATCGTTTCCGAGTTCGAGCAGAAACGCTTCGAGGTGCTGCACCAGCGCTTCCTCCAAATCGGTTTCGGATTATTCGTCCTTCAGTCCGAGAAATTTCAGCACGAGCGGATTACGGATTTCTTCGTCGGCACTCACCGCATCACCCGGCTGCGCCTTCGCACCCTTGGCCAGCATCGCCGCCTTGTCGCGTGAAAGCGCCGTGCGCTCGTAAAACTGGCTGTCCATCTGCCGCTGCAATTGCCCAACCGACCACCCGCCGCGCAGCGCCTCGGTGTGATAAAACGCCAAAGCCTCCGGAGAACGGGCCCGGCGAACCAGCAACACGTAGTCCGACCAGGGCAGCGGAAATGCCCGCTCCACGTCGCGTAAATCGAGGGGGGCGGATTTCCGAGACGGCGTCTCGGAAATCCCCACCGCAGCGGGCAAAGCAGCGGCGTTCGCCGCCGCCGTCCGTGCGTTGTTCACCGGCCGCTCCGCCAATTTCCGAGACAGTGTCTCGGAAATCATCCCCGGTGGGAAAGCCCGGTAAAATTGTCGTATGGATTCCAAAATATCGGGCGAAAATCCACGACCGCAGCGTTTGCCCAAATCCGCCGACAAACGGACCAACAACCCTTACCCATACTTCGCCCGGTCCGCCCCGCGCTGCTCGAATTCCACGATCCTCCGCCCCACCTCCCAATACGTCGCCGTCATCAACGCATTGACCGTGCGCGCCGACGCTCGCCGCGCCGCCTCCAGCAATTCGCCGATCCCACCCACGAGCCCGGTGTAGGTGCGACTTCTTTTCTGCATAGCCGGCCGGCGAACAGTTTTCTTTTTCATGCTTTCGATAAAGGACGGACTCGTCGGCTCCCCGGTCTGAATTTGATTGAGTCGTCACTTCGGGCTTCCCGCCGTTTTGTCCCATCACCACGCTGTTCGTTGCCCGTCCCTCGCAACCGCGAGCTCGGCGCTCGCACTCCAACTGCCCCGTCCGCTTCCACCCTCACCATGCGTCTCCTCCTCTCGCTTTCTTTCCTCCTCTCGCTCGCCCTTTCAATCCCGCTCCGCGCCGCCCCCGCCATACCGCTCTTCGACGGCCATTCCCTCGGCGGCTGGGAAGGCGATCATAAATGGTGGCGCGTGGCCGACGGCGCGCTTACCGGCGGCTCCACCACCGAAAAAGTCCCGCGCAACTTCTTCCTCGCGACCACACGGTCTTTTCAAAATTTCGATCTGCACCTTCAGATCAAGCTCACCGGTGATCCCGCCACCGGCCTGATCAACAGCGGCGTGCAGATCCGCAGCGTGCGCGTGCCGAACAACACCGAGATGAGCGGCTACCAGGTCGACGCCGGCGACAAGTGGTGGGGCAAACTCTACGACGAATCGCGGCGCAATAAGGTCATCGCCGAGCCCGTCGATGCGGCCGCCGCCGACGCCGCGGTGAAGAAGGGCGATTGGAACGACTACCGCATCCTCGCCGAGGGCCCGCGCATCCGTTCGTGGATCAACGGCGTCGCCGCCCTCGACTACACCGAGACCGATCCTGCCATCGCCCTCGACGGCAAGATCGCGATTCAGATTCACAGCGGCGCCATCGCCCTCGTCCAAGTCCGCGCCGTCACTCTCGAGGAACTCCCGCCCACGCCCGGCGCGCCCACTTGGGACAAAGTCGGCCACCCCAAACCCCGCCCGGCCGCTCCGGTTCCTGCCGCCAAAAAATCCGCCGCCGCGACCCCGCCGGCCCCCGCGCTTCCGGCTTCGACCGCCACCGCCGGCCCGCGCTCGCCAGAGGAAGAGCGGCTCTCCTTCACCTTGCCGCCCGGCTTCGAAGCCGAGCTCGTCATCGCCGAATCCGAAGGCTTCGGCAAATTCATCAACGTCACCTGGGACGCGCAGATGCGAATGTGGTCCATGACCGCCCTCGAGTATCCCGTCGACGGTAACGAACAAAAAGCCGCCTCCGACGCGCTCTTCGCCGCCGGGGGTCGCGACAAAGTCATCGTCTTCGATGCGCCTTACGCCGCCCCCGCGCCCGGCCGCGCCGCCGTCACCACGCCGCCCCGCGTTTTCGCCGACGGCCTCGTCATGCCCCTCGGAGTGCAGCCCTACAAGGACGGCGCCTTCGTCCAATACGGCCCCGATATCCGCTTCTACCGCGACACAAACGCCGACGGCCGCGCCGACCGGCACGACGTGATTCTCACGGGCTTCGGCACGCAGGACTCGCACTTGTTTCCGCACCAATTTCTCCGCCAACCCGGCGGTCAGATCTTCGTCGCGCAAGGTCTCTTCAACTACTCGAAGGTCCGCCGCCCCGACGGTCGCCCCTTCGCCGACGGCTCGACCGAGATCGCGTTCAACCAGTGCAAGCTCGGCCGCTTCGCCCCCGACGGCTCCAGCTTCGAAAGCCTCACCGCCGGCCCCAATAACATCTGGGGCCTCGTCACCTCGCGCGAAGGCGAGACGTTTTTCCAGGAGGCCAACGACATCGGCTACCCCGTCATCCCCTATGAGCCCGGCGTATGGGTCGCCACCGTCTCGAAAGACCGCCTCCGCCCCTACCAGCCGCTCATGCCGCCCCCGCTCGCCCCCGCGCAGATGGGCGGCACCGGCCTCAGCGGTCTCGCCCTCGCCGAAGATCGCGACAGCCCGTTCGCTACTTTCTACCCATCTCCGGACTCCGATCTCCGATCTCCTATTCGTGATCCCGCGCCCGCCTCCAAGGTCTTTTTCCTCGCGAATCCGATCACCAACAAAATCAACGTCGTCCGCGCCACGCCCGAAGGTCCGCGCTATCGCTACGAGAAACTCCCGGACTTTCTTACGACCGACGACAAGTGGTTCCGCCCGGTCGCGATCCACTTCGGCCCCGACGGCGCTCTCTACATCGTCGATTGGTATAACAAAATCATTTCGCACAACGAGGTCCCGCGCACGCACCCCGACCGCGACAAATCCCGCGGTCGCATCTGGCGCATCCGCCATCGCGATCAACCGCGCGTCATCCCGCCCGATCTCACCAAGCTCGACGACCGCGCCCTCGTCGCCGAGCTCGGTGGTCCTAACGCCCTCGTCTCCCGCCTCGCCTGGCTCGAACTGATCGATCGCAACGCCACCGCGCGCGCGCCCGATCTGGAAAAGCTCGCGGCCGATTGCACCGCACCGACCGACCGCCGGCTCGCTGCGCTCTGGGCCAGCGAAAGCCTCGGACCGATTTCCACCGCGCTCCTCCGGCAGCTCGCCGCCGACTCCACGGTCGCCCTGCGACGCGAGGCAGTGCGGATCGCGGGCGCCACGCCGCGAGCCGAAGCGGAGTTTGTCGCGATCGCGGCCCCGCTGACGGACGATCCCAGCC
>JBDNFZ010000298.1:0-5005 GCA_041689555.1 Opitutaceae bacterium
AAGGTCCAGGAGGACGACAGCATCCTCGACCAATACGAAGTGGAGATCGACGATATCGCCATCCATCTCCTGACCAAGGCCCCGCTCGCCACCGAGCTCCGGCTTATTACCGTCGCGATGAAGGTCTCCCAGAACCTCGAGCGCGTGGGCGACGAGGCGGTCACGATCGCGCGGCGCGCGATCGAGCTTGGCACCGAGCCGCAACTGAAACCCTACGTCGATCTCCCCCGCATGGCGACGATGGCGCTGGAGATGATGCGCGAAGCCATCACCGCGTTCATCGAACGCGATCCCGAGAAAGCCCGTGCGGTGATCCCCCGCGACGGCGACGTCGACAATCTCAACCGCCAGCTCCACCGCGAGCTCTCCAGCTACATGATCGAGCGCCCCTCCAACATCACCCGCTGCCTCAACCTCATGGTGATCTCCAAGAGCCTCGAGCGCATCGCCGATCACGCGGCCAACATCGCCGAAGAAGTCGTCTACCTCTACGAAGCGAAAGATATCCGCCATACCGCGGCCAAAGCCAATGAAGCCGAAAATCCTCATCGTTGACGACGAGCCGGACGCCCTGGAAGTCCTCGGCTTCAAGCTCCGCGAATCCGGTTATGTCCCGCTCTTCGCCAAGGACGGCGCCCGCGCGCTGATGATCGCGCGCGACGAGCACCCGGCGCTCATCGTGCTCGACCTGATGCTGCCCGAGGTGGACGGGCTCGAGGTCTGCAAAATCCTGCGCCGCGACCCGACGACCGCGCTGATCCCCGTGATCATGTTGACGGCCCGCGCCGCCGAGATGGACCGTGTCCTCGGCCTGGAACTCGGGGCCGACGACTACGTCACCAAGCCCTTCAGCCCGCGCGAACTCGTGCTGCGGATCAAGAAACTGCTCGGCCGCGCCCGGCAGACCGACGACGCGGGCGCGCTCCTGCGCCTCGGCTCCGTGGAGATCGATGTGCCAAGGCATCACGTCAATCTCGGCGGAGCGCCGCTGGTGCTGACCGCGACGGAATTCAAGCTACTGGAGATTCTGGTCCGCCGCCGGGGGCGCGTGCAGTCACGCGACCGACTCCTCCAAGACGTGTGGGGCTACGACAACCCGATCGACAGCCGCACGGTCGACACCCACATGCGGCGACTCCGTGAAAAACTGGGCGATGAAGCCCGCCATCTCGAAACGGTGCTCGGCGTCGGCTACCGGTGCATCGCCGAGGAGTGATGAAGGGTAGGGCGGACTTCAGTCCGCGCTATTTCCCTCGGAAGACGGACTGAAATCCGCCCTGCTTTCGATCCTCTCACGCGTCATGACCGTCGTTGTTCTCCTCGCTCTTTTTCTGGCCGCCGGGTTCGCCCTCGCCTGGCTGCGCGAACGCGCCAACGGCCTCCGCCTCGAGGAGGGACACCGGCGCGCGCTGGCCGAGCAACGCGACCGGCGGGAAGAGGAACTCCGCGAGCAGAGCGTTCGCACGGTCGCCCTCTTCGACCGCATGGTCGAAGGCATCATCGTCGTCGACGCCGCCGGGCGCATCCGCCTCGCGAATCGCGCGGCGGGCGCGCTCTTCGGTTTCGAGGCCCCGGCCGTCGGGCGCACGATTCTGGAGGCGACCCGGCATCACGAGGTCTCGGCGCTCGCGGGCCGCCTCGAGCGGGAGCCGGAGATTTTGGGGCATGAACTGCGGATCGAGGCGGTCGAGTCGCCGACGTTTTTGCAGGTGAACGCGCTGGCGCTGCGCGACGCGCAGGGCGGCGGCGACGGGGCGATTTTGGTCTTTCACGACCTCACGCGGCTCCGGCAACTCGAGGGTGTGCGGCAGGAATTCGTCGCCAACGTCAGCCACGAGCTGCGGACCCCGCTGTCGTTGATCAAGAGCGCGGCCGAGACGTTGCTGGACGGCGGCAAAGACGACGCGGCGATCACGATACGCTTTTTGCAGATCATCGAGAAGCATTCCAACCGGCTGAACCTGCTGATCGACGATCTGCTGATGCTCTCGACCCTCGACTCGGGCTCGATGCGTCTCAACCTCCAGCCGGTGGCGCTGCGGGCCGCGGTGCAGGAAGTGACCGACGATTTGAAGGGTCGGGCGAGCGCCCGGGGCATCCTCTTGGAGAACCTCGTGCCCGCGGGTTTGGTCGCCGACGCCGATCCGGACCGGCTGCGGCAGGTGCTCTCCAACCTGCTCGACAACGCGATCAAATACGGCCGCGTCGAGGGCCGTGCGACGGTCAACGTGCAGCCGGTGGCGGGCGGGCGTTTGGAAATCTCGGTGAAAGACGACGGCCCCGGGATGACGGCCGAGGCCTGCGCGCGCGTCTTCGAACGATTTTACCGGGCCGACAAAGCCCGCTCCCGCGAACAAGGCGGGACGGGGCTGGGCCTCGCGATCGTGAAGCACGTCGTGCAAGCGCACGGCGGCGAAGTGCGGGTGACGAGCGCGCCGGGAGAAGGCACGACCTTTTCCTTCACACTGCCGCAAGCCCGCGGTTAGGGAATCGCGGCGACTACGCGCACGGCGGGGCGGTCGGCGGTGAGCGCGCCGGCGGCGGGCGCGGGGAGAGTGACGGCGCCGGTGGCGGCCCACTCGGTGCCTCGGGCCAAGGTGACTTGGAAACCCAGACCATTTACGGCTTCGACGCCGTGACCGAGGGTCGTGTGGAACACGCGGCCCCGACCATAGGGAATGACCATCAGCATAGGCTCGTGTTCGTTGGTTTTGTCGGAGAGTGCGGAGGCGAGCACGGTGACGTTCTCGGCGGGACCACGGAGGCCGTGGTAAAGTTCGTCCTGGGCGTTCATCCATTGCGCGGGGAGGCCGAGAAGGATCGGGTGGGCGGGCGTTTGGGCGACGACCATAAACTCGTGCTGGGGACCGTGGCCGCCTCCGGGACCGGGCGTCGGGTCTTTGATCCAGCCGAGTTGGCGCAGGCGCAGGTAGGGGCCGGATTTTTCGGTGCGCCCGCCCCAGCCGCCGATGCCGATCATGGCGTTGTATTCGGGCCACTCGGGAAAGGCGTTGTTCGCGGCGTGGTAGGCAACGAAACCGCCGCCGCCGTGCACGTAGTCCACGAAAGCGGCGCGGACGTCGGCGGGCCAGGCCTCGCCGTTGTAGTTGCTCAACACGACCGCGTAATTCGCGAAGGCGGGCCGCCAAGCGGCCCAGAGCGCCGGGGCGCCGGCCTCGTGCCGGGCAATCGCCGGGGCGAGAGCTTTGACTTTTTCGGCGTGTGCGGATGCTTGTTCAGGCGTCGCGTTTTTGGGCAGGCCGGGGGCACGGGGCTTGGCGGCGGGTGCGGTCGAGACATCGACGGTGAAGCGGCCGGTGTCTTCCAAGATGCGCTTGAGCATCGGGGTCGTTACCGCCCAGCCGTGGTTGTTCTGGCCGTCGATGATAAGGAGCTTGAGCTTGGCGCTTTCGGCGCGAAGCGGGGCGAGGAGGAACAGGCCGAGGACGAGGAGCAGGTGGCGTGTCATGGTGGGAGAATTCAAGGTGCGGGCGGGAAAGAATCAAGCCGCCCGGAAATCAGGGGCCGCCGGCGGCAGCGAGGATCAGAGCGCGGACGAGCACCGGACCTTTGCGGATCAAAGCGGAACGATCACGGGGCGAATTTGTCCAGCCAAGCGAGCTGGGGCCAACCGGTGAGGGCGACGGGTTGCTCTGCGCCGGGAGTCGAGCGACCGCGCTCGATCAGACGGCGCAGGGCGGTGCCGAGGCGTTGCACAATCTCGGGGTGGGCGGCGGCGAGGTTGTTCTTTTCCGCCGGATCGGCGGTCAGGTCGTAGAGTTGAAACGGCGGGAGGGCGGCGAGGTCGGTCGCGTCGGTCTTGAGCCATTGGCTCGGCGAAGGAGTCGGCGAACTCCAGCCGCCGGAACCGGGCCAGAGCAGAAGTTTCCAACGACCCTCACGGATCGCGAAACGGCCCTCGGCGGAGTGGCTGACGAGCTGGGCGCGCGGCGCGGACGCGGACGGATCTCCACGCAGGAGCGGCAGGAGGCTCACGCTGTCCTCGGCGACCGTGTCGGGGAGCTTCACGCCGAGGAGATCGGCGCAGGTCGCGAAGAGATCGAGTTGCCCGACCAGAGCGGTGCTGGTCGTGCCGGCGCGGATCGTCGCGGGCCAACGCGCGATGAAGGGCACGCGGTGGCCGCCTTCGAAGAGGTCGGACTTAAAGCCGCGGTAGCCGGCGCTGGGATCGTGGCCGAGGCGGGTGTGCGCGGGCACGTCGGCGGCGGGCGCGAAACCGTTGTCGGAGGTGAAAATCACAAGCGTGTTTCGGCTCAGGCCGTGGCGCTCGAGCGCGTCGAGGATGCGGCCGACATCGGCGTCCATGTGCGCCACAAAATCGCCGTAGGAGGTCGTGCGGGTTTTGCCGTCAAATTCAGGGGAAGGCAGAATCGGCGTGTGCGGCGAGGCGAGCGGAACGTAGAGGAAGAATGGTTTGCCGTCCTTCGCCGCCGCCCGTTCGCCGATGAAGGCGACGGCCTCGGCGGTGAGGCGGGGCTGGACGTCTTCCATCTTGAAATCGGCGGCGATCGGGCCGCCGCGCCAGAGTTTCGGCGCGGGGCTGTCGCCGATCGTGCCGGTCGGCACCGAGGTCGCGCGGTCTTGGGCGAGCCATACATAAGGCGGCATGTCGAGGGAGGCGCTGATGCCCAGGAAGCGGTCGAAGCCGAGCGTCAGCGGACCACGCGCAAAGGGTGAGGCAAAATCGACGTTCTCGAGCTGCGGGCCGGTGCGGACCCAGTCGAGACCGAGGTGCCATTTACCGAAGACGGCGGAGGTGTAGCCGTGCTGCCGGAGGAACGACGCGACGGTGGGCCGGCCCGACTCGATCAGCGCGGGGTGATAACCTTGCAGGACGCCTTGCTTGAGGCGTCCGCGCCAGGCGTAGCGGCCGGTGAGCAAGGCGTAGCGGCTCGGCGTGCAAAGCGCGGAGGCGGCGTGGGCATCGTCGAAGCGGACGCCTTCGCGGGCCATGCGGTCGAGCTGCGGTGTCTGCCACGCGCTC
>JBDNFZ010000299.1:0-8946 GCA_041689555.1 Opitutaceae bacterium
CAACACCACCGCCGGAAACGGCGCTCGCGCCACCGCCAGCGCCAGAAACGCCACCGCCGCGAGCCCCCACGCCACGCGGGTCTTCAGCGCCTTGCGCCCCACCTTGAGCACCGCCGCGAACAGGATCGCCAGCACCGCCGCCTTCAGCCCGTGAAACACCCCCGCGACCGCCGGCACCGTTCCGAACGTCACATAAATCCAGCTTAGCCCCCACAGCGCCAGCGCCCCCGGCAGCACAAAGAGCACGCCCGCCGCCAGCCCCCCGCGCACCCCGTGCAGCAGCCACCCGCAATACGTCGCCAACTGCGTCGCCTCCGGCCCGGGCAGCACCATGCAGAAATTCAGCGCGTGCAGAAACCGCTCCTCCCCCACCCAGCGTTTCCGTTCCACCAGCTCCCGATGCATGATCGCAATCTGCCCCGCCGGCCCGCCGAAGCTGATGAACCCGAGCTTCAGCCAAAACCGCAGCGCCTCGCGAAATGTGGGCTGGTTCTCCATCGCACGACCAACGGCCAACTTGCCCTCCGCGCCAAAACAAAAATTCCATTCCCTTCCCCGCCGCCGCTGTATTCTCATCCGTCATGCGCCCCACCCGTCTCCTGCCGATCTTTGCCCTCGCCCTGCTCGTCGGCGCTCCGGCCCGCGCCGAATCCTACGACGTCATCATTCGCCACGCCTTGATCGTCGACGGCACCGGCGCTCCCGCCTATCCCGGCGCCGTCGCCCTCCGCGCCGGCCGTATCGCCGCCGTCGGCAAACTGCCCGGAGCCTCCACCGCGCCCACCGAGATCGACGCCGCCGGTCGCGTCGTCGCCCCCGGCTTCATCGACGTCCACACCCACTCCGAGGACGTCACCGAGCTTCCCATCGGCGAAAACTTTCTCCGCATGGGCGTCACCACCATCGTCACCGGCAACTGCGGCGGCTCCAAACTCGATGTCGCCGCGTTCTTCGCCGACCTCACCCGCACCACCGTCGCCCTCAACGTCGCCACCCTCATCGGCCACAACACCGTCCGTCTTCACGTCATGGGCGGCAGCTTCATGCGCCCGCCCACCCCTGCCGAACTCGCCCGCATGACCGCTCTCGTCGACCAAGCGATGCTCGACGGCGCCGTCGGCCTCAGCACCGGCCTCATCTATCTGCCCGGCACCTTTGCCAAGACCGACGAGATCGTCGCCCTTGCCCGCGCCGCCGCCGCCCGAGGCGGCATCTACGCGAGCCACATGCGCTACGAAAACTCCCGTATCCTCGAAGCCCTCGACGAACTCACCACCGTCGCCCGCGAGGCCGAGATTCCCGCCCAAGTCTCCCACATCAAACTCTCCGGCCCCAACGCCTGGGGCCGCGCCGACGAGATCATCGCCTACCTCGACCGCGCCCGCGCCGCCGGCCTCGCCGTCACGCAGGACCAATACGCCTACACCGCCTCCAGCACCGGTATCTCCGCCCTCATCGCCGCCGAGTTTCGCGAGGGCGGTCAGGCCCGCTACCGCGAGCGCCTCGCCGACCCCGCCATGAAAGCCGCGATGGTCGCCGAGATGAAAGACTCCATCATCAGGGGCAACCGCGGCGACTACACCTACGCCGTCGTCGCCAACTTCACCCCCGATCCCCGCATCAACGGCAAGACCATTCCGCAGGCCGCGCTGCTCCTTCGCGGCGCCGCCACCCTCGACGATCAGATCGAGACCATCCTCGACATCCAGGCGCGCGGCGGCGCGCAAGGCGTCTTCCACGGCATGAGCGAGCCGGACCTCAAGAAATTTCTCGCGCAGACGAGCACCATGATCGCCTCCGATTCCGGCATCAGGAAATTCGGCGACGCCGTCCCCCACCCGCGCGGCTACGGCAACAACGCCCGCATTTTCGCCCGCTACGTCCGCGAACTGAAGGTCATCACCCTCGAGGAAGCCGTCCGCAAGATGACCTCGCTCCCCGCACAGACCTTCAAGCTCCGCGACCGCGGCGAACTCCGCCCCGGCGCCATCGCCGACCTCGTCGTCTTCGACCCCGCGACCGTCAACGATCTCTCCACCTACGACGACCCGCACCACTACGCCGCCGGTTTCGGCGATGTGATCGTCAACGGCGTCCCCGTCATCCGCGACGGCACCCTCACCGGCGCCCGCCCCGGCCAACCCGTGCGTTTGCGGTGATTCGGCTGCCTTCGACCCCGGGAGCTCGTCCGCGCCCGCCCCAAAGCGCCTCATTCTCGTTACCCTAATCGTTCTCGTTCTCCCTCTCCCGTCGACCCCGCGCACGGCCGCGCAATCCGGTCGCCGCACGAGCGCACCCAATCGAGCTGCCCTCCGCCGCGCTGATGTCTGGCAACGCCGCTCAGCCCGCCATCTCGAACAGCACGAAGCCAAGAATCGCCAAGCCCAGCAAGGTCACAAGATTGGCGCTCGTTTGAAAAAACCGCATCTGCCGCCGCGCCTCGGCCGGCGTCAGCTTGCCGTCCTTCACCCGCTCCTCGGCCGACATCTGGTGCTGCTGCGCATACCAGTGCAACGCCATCCCGACCACCGCGAGCACCAGGGCCGCGACCACCCCCGCTTCGTCGAGCACTCGGCCGCCGACCTGCGCCAAAGCGGGGTCGAAGGCGTGGAGCCCGTCGAGGGTCAGAGTGAAATTCAAGAGAGTCGGAAGTTTGGCAAAAAATCGCCGCAGGATATCGGGGTCTGAAGTCAAAAGCCGCCACGCCTTTCGGCGCAAGCTTTTGCCCGCCCCGCCGCGCCGGCAGGCCGCCGCTTTAGGTCAACCCGCGCTTGCCGACTCCCCGCCCGCGCGGCAGACCACACCTATGCCACCGCCCGACGACGCCGCGATCCTCGCCATCGCGCGCCCGCACCGCAGCCTTTGGACCTACTACTGGCTCTCCTGCCTCGCCATCCCGCCGCTCTTTCCGATCCTCGCCCCCTACTATTGGTTTCGCTATCACACGATGCGCTACAAGTTCACGGACGAGGGCATTTCCATGAGTTGGGGCATCCTTTTCCGCCGCGAGATCATCATCAACTACGCGCGGATTCAGGACATCCACCTCCGCTCCAATCTCGTCGAACGCTACTTCGGTCTCGCCAAAATTCTCGTGCAGACCGCCAGCGGCAGCGCCGCCGCCGAACTCACCCTCGAGGGCCTGCGCGAATTCGAAGCCGTGCGCGATTTCCTCTACTCGAAAATGCGCGGCGTCCGCGACCCCGTCGCCGCCGCACCCCACGGGGCCACCGCCGATGCGGAACTCGCCGCCGCCCTTCGCGAGGTCGCCGCCGAGCTCCGCGCCACCCGCCTCACCCTCGCCGCCCGTGCCGGCCGCCCCGCGGAGGATCCCCGTGTTTGACGCTCTCCGTTCGCGTCTGCTGAGCCTGCTCCGCATCCCCCGCGAGCCCGAGCCGCCCGTCGGCGCGGCCGGCTCGGCCCGGATCTTCCGCGCGGGTCGCAACTACATCAAAATCCTCCTCGTCCGCTGGGGCTTCGCCCAAGTCGGTGCCTTCATCGGTTTGCTCGTCTCGCTCTATTTCGTCTCGCAGCTTTACCAACAGATCGAGTTTGCCCGCAACGCCCCGCGCCCGGCATCGCGCCCGGCCGTCATCACGCCCGCAGTGATTCAGCCCCCGGCAGCCATCACGCCGTGGTCCGCCCCGGCAACGCCCCCCGCCGAATCCGCCAAACCGGCCCCGCGTAAAAACCGCTCCTCTCCCGACAACCTGATCCGGTTCTTGGCCGAGCGCATCCCGGCTTGGGCGCTCGTTTTGCTCGTCGCCGCCGAGATCATCGGCGTGGTGCTGTTTTTGATCCAGTTTGTCGCGACCTTCGTCGCCGTGCGCCTCGGCTACGACCAGCACTGGTATATCGTCACCGACCGTAGCCTGCGCATCCGCACCGGCCTGCTCCGCGTGCAGGAATCCACCATGAGCTTCGCCAATCTCCAACAGGTCGACGTCTCCCAAGGCCCCCTCCAACGCCTGCTCGGCCTCGCCGATGTCCGCGTGCAATCCGCCGGCGGCGGCGGTCACAGCAGCGAGGAGGCCACGGGCGGCGCGGCCGATTCCCTGCACACCGGCGTTTTCCATGGCGTCGCCAACGCCTCTGAAATCCGCGACCTCATCCTTGAACGCCTGCGCCAATTCCGCGCCGCCGGGCTCGGCGATCCCGACGATCCCTCCCCTGCGCCTCTCGCCGCCGCGCCCTCCGATACGCTCGTCGCGACCCGCGAGCTGCTGGCGGAAGCCACCGCCTTGCGCCGCACCCTTGCCGGCTGAGACCAAACCCACCACGCGCCCTCCCCGATGCCCCCCGAAGACCCAACCGGTTCCCTCGATCAAGCCGCCCTCTTGACGACCGCCGAATTGCGGCTGTCTCCCGAGGTCCGCGTTTCCGATGCCCGGAGCCAGCGCACAGTCGTAAAATTCGAGCCCGGCCGCACCTACCTGATCGTCTCCCCGCTGCAATTCCGGGTGCTCACCGATTTCACCGCGCCGCGCGCCGTGCCCGGCGTCCTCCTCGACCTCATCGCCAAACGCCGCTGCCCGCCTTTGCGCGAGTTCTACGAACTCATCGTCAAGGCCGTCCACGCCGGCATTCTCCAAGTCGAGGGCCAGCCCTTGCCGCCGCCGCTGTCCCCCAGCCCCTGGTCGGGCCGAGCCTCCGGCGGCCCCGCCCGCTGGCTCGCCATCCTCGCGATGGCCGCCGCCACCACCACGCTGTTTGTCCGCGATCTCGCCTTGCCCGAGACCGTCTGGCAACTGCTCGCCGGCTGGTTTCTCTCCTGCGTCGCCACGAGCCTGGGCTACGCCGCCGCCGCCTGCGTGCTCAAGGGCGCCGAGGGCCAGATCTACCTGCCGCGCTTTCATTGGAAAACCCTCGTCCCGCATTTCCGGGTGGACCTCGACGATGCGGTCATGACCAGCCAGAAGACCGAGATCGACATCGCCCTCGTGCGGATGGCACCTCAGTTCATGCTGGCGGCACTCGCCGCGCTCTATGCGCCGCCCCTGCTGTTGCCGCTCGTCTGCGGCATCTTCGTGCAGATTTCGCCCTTCTGGCGCTCGCCCATGCTCGAGTTGCTCCGCGCGCTCTACAGCGACCCGCGGCTCTCCACGTCCTACGATTTCAAGTTCGTCAAGAATCGCCTCTTCAGCGTTCTGCTGCGCTCCCGGCTCCAACTCGCCAACCGCACGTTTCTCTTCATCTGCTCCGCCTACACCCTCGTCTGGCTTTTCCTCCTGTTCTCCGCCGGCGCCTCTTTGCTCGACGTCAACGCCGCCGAACTCTACCACCGCTTCAAGGCCGCCGGCGGTCTGCACTTCACCTCCCTCGCCCTGCTCACGCTCTTCGGTTCCATGGCCGCCTGCGCTCTCGGCGTCGTCGGTTGGATCGGTCTCCGCCACCTGCGACGTTGGCTCGGTGAGCGCGCCGCGCGCCGCCGCGTTCCCGCCGTCGCCCCCGTCACCCTCGGCACCGTCGCCGATCTCCTCGGGGAAACGATCCTCTTCCGCAACCTCGGGCCCGAGGAACTCAAGGCCACGGTCACGGCGATCCGCGCCGAGGAATTCACCGGGGGCAGCTTCGTCGTGCGCGAGGGCGAGAAGGGCGACCGGCTCTACGTGGTCTACTCCGGCCGCGTCGAGGTCCTCCGCGAGAAATCGGCCGCCGAGCCCGAGCCGATCGCCGAGCTCCAGCGCGGCGATATCTTCGGCGAGATGGCGCTGATCGAGGGCGGCATCCGTCGCCGCTCCGTCCGTTGCGCCACCCCGAGCATCTTGCTCTCCCTCGGCAAATGGGAATTCGACGGCCTCGTGTTCTCGCGCCTGTCCCGTCAGGCCATCGTCGACGTCGTGCAGAAAATCGGCTTCCTCCGCCGCATCCCGCTCTCCCGCCAGTGGAGTCCCCACGCGCTGAGCGCCTTCGCCCACTACGCGCAATTCCGCGAACTGGAGGCCGGCGAGATCGTCTTCCGCGCCGGCGCCCTCAATCCGTTTTTCCACCTCGTGCAGGAGGGCGAGCTCGAGGTCGTGAAGGATGGCAAGATCGCCGCCACGCTCGGCACCGGCGATTTCTTCGGCGAGATCAGCGTGCTGCAGGACAACACCGCGACCGCGACCATCATCGCGAAGATTCCGACCCGCTGCCTCTTCGTCGGCCGCGCCGACTTCCTGAAATTCATGACCGACGATTTTATCATCGGCCTGCTCTTTGAGGAGATCGGCTCCAAGCGCCTCGGCGAACCCATTTTCCCCTTCCGCCGCCGCGCCATCAGCGTCACGCAGGCCTGATCCCGCCGGCGCGGGCCGCTACCGCTTCAGCGTCAGCAACCGTTCGCCCGCCGCGTGGAGCGTCGCCGGCTTCTTCGCGAAATTCAGCCGCACGTAGCGATTCTCGCCGTCGGCAAAAAAGCTCGATCCCGGCACCGGAGCCACGCCGATCTCCTTCGTCATCCAGTGCGCGAACTCCACGTCGCTCGCGTAGCCGAACGGCGAGATGTCCAGCATCACGAAATACGCGCCCTCGGGCCGGGTGTAGCCCAGCCCCGTCCGGTCGAGATAACCCAAGAGCACGTCGCGCGACGCCGCATACTTCGCCGCCAGTTCGTCGTAGTATTTGGGCGGGAAATTCAACGCCGTCACCACCGCGTGCTGCAACGGCGCCGCCGCGCCCACCGTGAGGAAATCGTGAACCTTGCGCGCCTGGGCGATCACCTCCGGCGCCCCGTGCAGGTAGCCCAGCCGCCAGCCCGTGATCGAAAAGGTCTTCGAGAGCGACGAGCACATCAGCGTGCGCCGCGCCATCCCCGGCAGCGTCGCAAAATACGTGTGCCGGTGCGGCGCATAGACGATGTGCTCGTAGACTTCGTCCGTCAGCACCCACACGTCGAACTCCTCGGCGAGCGCCGCGATCTGCAGCAATTCCTCCCGCGTAAACACCCGGCCGCACGGGTTCGAGGGATTGCACAGCACAAACGCCTTCAGCCCGCCCGCAAACGCCCGCCGCAGCTCCGCCGGGTCGAAACGGTAATGCGGCGGATGCAACGGCACATGCACGACCTGTGCGCCCGTGAGAATCGCGTCCGCGTTGTAGTTTTCATAAAACGGCGAGAACAGCCCCACCTTGTCGCCCGGATCGCACACCGTCATGAACGCCGCCATCATCGCCTCCGTCGCACCGCAGGTGACGACGAGTTCTCGCTCCGCGTCCACCGATAGGCCCGTGGTGCGCGCGATCTTCGCGGCGAGCGCCGCGCGTAGTTCCGGCGCGCCCCACGTCACCGCGTATTGGTGCCGGCCCGCATCCATCGCGTCCTTCGCCGCCTGCACCAGCGCCGCCGGCGGATCCCAATCCGGGAACCCCTGCGCGAGGTTGATCGCTCCGTGCCGCGCCGCCACCCGCGACATCTCGCGGATCATCGACTCTCCGAAAACCGCCGTGCGGCGCGACGTTGCCGGCATGACGCGCGCTCAGGGAATCTTCAGTTCCATCCCGGGCTTCAACCCGTTGTCGGGCGGCAGCACGTCGCGGTTCGCGTCGATCAGCGCCTTCACCCGCGCATTGGTCGCGGTGCCGTAATATTTCTTGGCGATTCCGAACAGCGAGTCTTTGGCCGCCACGGTGTGCCGCCGACCGCCGCCCGACGCCGCCGGGGTCGGGCGCGCCCGGGGTCCGGCGGGGTTCACCGCCGGCGGTTCCGGCTCCGGGATCGGGGCCAGCACCAGCGAATTGCTCGGGTCGGCCGGAGGCGAAACCCGCGCCTCGCGCCCTTCACCCGCTCGCATCGACGGCAAACCCGCGGAAAAACCGCCCGCAGCGCCGCTCCTCAGCGCCGCGACCTCCATCTTCAATTGTTCGTTTTCCCTTTCCAATCGGTCCCGTTGGTCGAAGCCGTCGATCCGCACTTCCCGGCTCTCCAGCGGTTGGTTCGGCAACGTCCGGCCGAAATCACGTTTCGCCGCCTCGATCTGTTGCCGCACCAGCGGCGCCTGCCGGGAGTTGGGCTGCTGCTCCAGGTATTTCCGGAAATGGTAGATCGCCGCGATCGGATCCTTGATGTGCTGCTTGTAAATCAGCCCCGCCTCGAGATGGGACTCGGGCGCCGATTCGTCGCGGCGCGCGATGACCTTCAGATAGGTCGCCAGCGCCTCCTGGGGCCGGCCCTGCTTCACGAGCTGTTGGCCCTCCCGGTAGCCCGCGTCGTCGGCCTCCGCGCCGAAGCCCGTCGTCTCGCGCGGGCCGCAACCCGCCCCGGCCAGCCCGAGGGCCAACAGCGCGAGGGCGGCGATCAGGGCGTGGAAATTTGGCATGGCGCAGGTGAAAGGGATTGAACGGCGGAAACCGGCCCGTAAGGTCCGGACTCCGTCCCCGCGGTTCAAATCCTAAATGGCCCTAGCTCCGAAATCCGCCCTCGCCCGCGCTCGCCGCTGTTTCCAGATCGAGGGTGAGGCGCTGGTCGCGACCGCGAAGAGCCTGGACCGGGAATTCATCGCCACCGTCCGCGCCGTCGAGGCCGTGGCGGCCGCAGGGGGGAAACTTGTTTTCAGCGGCGTCGGCAAATCGGCCCATATCGCACGGAAAATCGCCGCCACCTTCAACAGCACGGGCGTTGCGTCCTGCTTCCTCGACGCCACCCAGGCGCTCCACGGCGATCTCGGGCTCTGCGCCGAGGGCGACCTCGCCGTCATCCTTAGCAACAGCGGCCAGTCCGACGAGGTGCTCCGCCTCGTTCCGCTGATGAAGCGTTTCGGCGTGCGTATCGTCGCCTTCACCGCCCAACCCGACTCCGATCTCGCCCGCGCCGCCGATTTTAAGCTGCTCTACCGGGTGCCGCGCGAGGCCTGTCCGCTCAAGCTCGCGCCCACCGCCAGCACCACCGCCGCCCTCGCCCTCGGCGACGCCCTCGCCATGGTGCTCCTCGAGTCGCGCGGCCTCACCCGCGACGACTTCGCCAAATTC
>JBDNFZ010000300.1:0-1715 GCA_041689555.1 Opitutaceae bacterium
ATGGGCATGGGCGAACCTCTCGCCAACTACGACGCCCTCATCCGCGCCCTCACCATCCTCAACGCCCCTTGGGGCCTCGGCTTCGGCGCCCGCCGCATCACCATCTCCACCAGCGGCCTTGTCCCCAAAATCCTCAAGCTCGCCGAGGAGCCCATCGGCTTCCGCCTCGCCGTCTCCCTTCACGGTGCCACCAACGAGGTCCGCGAGCAGATCATGCCGGTCAACAAGGCCTATCCTCTCGAAAAACTCATCCCCGCCGTCCGCGAGTTCTCCGAAAAGCACGGGCGCATGGTCACCCTCGAGTTCATCCTTATCGAGGACATCAACGACTCCGTCGCGCAGGCCGGCGAGCTCCGCGACATCGCCCGCGACCTCCACGCCCACGTGAACATCATTCCCTACAACACCGTCGAGGGCCTCCCGTGGAAACGCCCGAGTGTGCAAGTGCAGGAAGGCTTCGCCGATGTCCTCCGCGCCGCCCGCGTGCCGGTCACGCTGCGCCGCGAAAAAGGCCACGACATCGCCGCCGCCTGCGGCCAACTCCGCCTCAAGACCGAAAAAGCCCGCGAGCTCGCCGGCGTCTAAAAGTAGGGCGGACTTCAGTCCGCCCCGCGCCCCCGCGCCCCCGCCCGCGATCAGCTCCGCCCGACCTCTCCGGCCACAATCGAGATTTTTTGCGCCTTTTTACTCCTCGTCGCGGCCCTTCCGGATTTTCTGACTTCGCATGAGCCCTCCCCCCGCGCCCGCCGCGAATCCGACCGCCCTCCGCGTTCTCCTCGCGATCAGCGCCGGCCATCTCCTCAACGACACGGTCCAGTCGCTCCTGCCCGCGCTCTACCCGCTCCTCAAGGACTCGCTCCAACTCAGCTTCGCCCAGATCGGCCTGATCACACTCGCGTTTCAACTCACCGCGTCGCTCCTCCAGCCCGTCGTCGGCCTTTATACCGATCGCCACCCGCAGCCCCACTCGCTCGCCGCCGGCATGGTGCTCACCTTGCTCGGCGTCCTTCTCCTCGCCTTCGCCACGAGCTACCCGGCGGTGCTCGTCGCGGGCGGGCTCGTCGGCCTCGGCTCCTCCATTTTCCATCCCGAGGCCTCGCGCGTCGCCCGCATGGCCTCCGGCGGCCGACACGGTTTCGCCCAATCCGTCTTCCAAGTCGGCGGCAATGCCGGCAGCGCGCTCGGTCCGCTCCTCGCCGCCCTCGTCATCGCCCACCATGCGCAGACGCGGGTCGCCTGGTTTGCGCTGCTCCCCATCGTCGGCTTCGTCCTCCTCACCCGCGTGGGCGCTGGTATCGCGCCCAGCTCACGCTCGCCCGCGCATCGACCCGCATCACCGCCGCCACCCCGTCGTTACCTGGCCATCGCGTCGTCGGGGCTCTCACGATCCTCGCCGTGCTGATCTTCTCCAAATATTTCTACATGGCCTGCCTCGGCAGCTACTACACGTTCTACTTGATCGAGAGGTTTTCCGTCTCGATCCAAACCTCGCAGCTCCTGCTCTTCCTTTTCCTCGGGGCCGTCGCCGCCGGCACCATCATCGGCGGCCCCGTGGCCGACCGCATCGGCTGCAAGGCCGTGATCTGGGTCTCCATCCTCGGCGTCGCCCCGTTCACGTTGCTGCTGCCCCACGCCAACCTCTTCTGGACCGCCATCCTCACCGTGGTCATCGGGGTCGTGCTCGCCTCGGCCTTTTCCGCGATCCTGGTTTACGC
>JBDNFZ010000301.1:0-8277 GCA_041689555.1 Opitutaceae bacterium
CAATCCCCGATCGCCGATCCTCACGCTCGCCGCCCCGCGCATCGCCCGCGATTTCTGGCAAAACGTCGGCACCATCGCATCCGAGGCCCATATCCAAGTCCGCCTCGGTCGCCGCAATCTCGGGACCATCGAGGAAAATTTCGTCAAGCGCCTCCGGCCCGGCGACATCTTCGTCCTCAACGGCCGCACCGTGCGGCTCCTCAAAACCACGCTGCTCACCGCCACCGTCGCCGCCGCCGAAAGCTCCCGCCCCACCGTGCCCAGTTGGAACGCCAACAAAATGCCCCTCGCCGGCGGCCTCGCCGCCGAGGTCGTGAAACTCCGCACCACGCTCGCCGGCATCATCACCGCCGCCCGCGAGGCGGAAAAAGTCCCCGCCGCCGTCGCCTGGCTCGTTCACGAACTCCGCCTCACCTCCGCCAACGCCGCCGCCCTCGCCGCCCACTTCGCCCTCCAAGCCCGCGTCTCCGCCATCCCCGCCTCGGAATTTTTTCTCGTCGAATCCTTCGCCGAAAAATCGCCCGACCGCGCGGGCCGTCTCCACTATTTTTTCCACAGCCTCATCGGCCGCTCCGCCAACGACGCCCTCTCCCGCATCATCGCCCAGCGCGTTCAAGCCACCCGTGGCGGCAACGCCCTCGTCACCATCGACGACTACGGGTTTCTCCTCACGCTCCAGCCCTTTCAAGCCATCGCCACCGCCGACGCCTGGCGCGAACTCTTCTCGCCCGCGGATGCCGCCGAGCATCTCCGCCTCGCGCTCGCCGAGAGCGAACTCGTGAAATGGCAGTTCCGCGGTGTCGCGCAAACCGGCCTCATGGTCCCCCGCCGCACCCGCGGCGAAGAGCGCGGCGCCCGCAGCCTCCAGTGGAGCGCGGAGATAATCTTCAACGTCCTCCGCCGCCACGAACCCGACCACCCGCTCCTCCGCGAAGCCTACGCCGAAGCCACCCTGCGTTTCCTCGACACCCCCCGTGCCCTCGCCTTCCTCAACGCGGCCGCCGCGCTCCCCATCCGCTTGATCCCCGTCGAGCGCGTCAGCCCCTTCGCCTTCGGCCTCTACGTCTCCGGCATCCGTGAAACAATGACGCTCGAAGATCCGGAAACGACCATCGAGCGCCTCTACCACGAGATGTATGGCCACCTCGCCGAGTCCGCCAAGTGACCCATGCCCGTCTCCGCCGAAATTCTCCCCGGCCTTCACCTCGATTCACGCCGCGCCCTCTGGCTGCCCGCGCCGCGCCTGCTCGTCGTCGCCGATCTGCACTGGGGCTACGCCGTCGCCCACCGCGCCCGCGGCAATCTTCTGCCTCACTGGGGCGACCTCGAACTCGCCACCACGCTCGACGCGCTCGTCGTCGACTACCGCCCCGCCTCGCTCCTCTGGCTCGGCGATTCGCTTCACGCCGTCTCCGGCCGTGCCGCCGCCGAGTCGTTCATCGCCGCGAGCCCGATTCCGATCACGCTCATCGCCGGCAACCACGACGCCCGTTGGCGCGCCCCGACCCAGCCGGCGCTCCATCTCGGCCCGAACTTCTTCCATCACGGCGACACCCCTCGCACGATTCCCGACGGTGCCCTGGAGATCGTCGGCCATCATCACCCGTCGTTTCGCTGGGCCGACGGCGCCGGCACGCGCCTGAAAATCCCCGCGCTCGTCGCCGGCCCGCGACGTCTGATCCTCCCCGCGTTTTCCCCGTGGGCCGCCGGCACGCCCTGGAATGGCCGCCTCGCCCCCGACGAAATTCTCTGGGCCGTCACGCCCAAGCGCGTCTTCCGTATCCCGCCCGCGGCAACCTAGTATTACTCCGTTACTTTCCAGCGGGAATTTGCTCCAATCACAATGTAACCTATTGGGTTACTTTCGCTGTGAAAATCTGCGCAGAAATTGGGAGAGAGGTAACAAAGTAATACTAGCCCGACATCCTCTCCGGTTGTGGGAGCGAGCTTGCTCGCGATTCCGCCCGCGCCCGCATCCACTGTTTCTGCTTCTTTCGCGTTCCCTCGCATCTTTCGCGGGGCCATCACGCTTTCTCCTTCCTCCGCGCCCCCCGCGCCCTTTGCGTGAGGCCTTTATGGCTTGGGCTCCCTCACTTCATCACGGCATCCATCTCCCGCAGATCGGCTGGTCGCTCGACGCCACCCGCCGGGCCGAGCGTTCGTTTGTCTCCCACGCCCACTCCGATCACATGGCCCGCCACCCTGAAGTCGTCTGCACCTACGCAACCGCCCGGTTGATGCGCGCCCGCCTCCCTAGCAAGAAGCGCACCGAGCACATCCTCCCCTTCGGCCACACCGAGCAACTCACGCCCGACTGCACCGTCACGCTCCATCCCGCCGGCCACATCTTCGGCTCCGCCCAGATTCTCCTCAACCACGCCGAACACGGCAGTCTCCTCTACACCGGCGATTTCAAGCTCTACCCCGGCCACGCCGCCGAAGCCTGCGCCACCCCGCGCGCCGACACGCTCATCGTGGAAACGACGTTCGGCCTCCCGCGCTACGTCTTCCCGCCCGCCGATGAAATCATCGCCAACCTCATCGCCTTCTGCCGCCAAGCTCTCGCCGACGGCGCGACGCCCGTCCTCTTCTGCTACAGCCTCGGCAAGAGCCAAGAAGTCCTCCGCGCCCTCGCTCCCGCCGGCCTGCCCGTGATGCTCCACGCCGAGACGTTTCGGCTGACCCGCATCTGCGCCCGGCTCGGGTTGGATTTCCCCCCGCACGCCGAGTTCACCGCTTCGACCCACGCCGGCCACGTCATCATCACGCCCGCGCACGCCCCGGGTCTGCTCAAGCACGTCGCCGCCCCGCGCACGGCCGCGATCACCGGCTGGGCCCTCGACCGCGGCGTAAACCATCGCTTCCAAAACACCGCCGCCTTCCCGCTCTCCGACCACGCGGATTTTCCCCGCCTGCTCGAATTCGTCGACCGCGTGCAACCCAAGCGCGTCTACACCGTGCACGGTTTCACCAAAGAATTCGCCGCCACCCTCCGCGCCCGCGGCATCGAGGCCTCGCCCCTCGGCGAAGGCTACCAACCCGAACTTCCCCTCGCTGGCGCGGTCTGACCGCCCCACCTTTCCTCTCCGCACCCTCGCCGTCCGCATGAACCGCCTCCGGCTCCTACTTCTCATTTCCCCTTTGCTCACCTCGCTCACCGCGCAGCCCGCGCTCCTCCCCGGCGAAGCCCTCACCTACCGCGTCGGCTGGGGCCTCTTCATCGGCGCCGGCGAGATCAAGATCTTCGCCCAACCCGCTCCGCCCGTCGCGCCCGGCGAGTCCCCCCGGCTCCTCAACATCACCACGACCGCCACCCGCGGACTCGCCCGTGCCCTTTATGCCTTCGACGCCCGCGCCGAAGCCCTCGTCGACGCCAAGACCGGCCGCCTCATCACCCACACCGAAAGCACGACCACCCAACAGAAACAGACCCGCCACGTCACCACCTTCGATTACGCGAAGCGCCTCGCCATCTATCGCGACGAAATCAACCCGGCCAAAAACCTCGATTTCCCCCTTCCGCCCGGCGAACCCGTCGATCTCATCATGAGTCTTGTCGGCGCCCGCACCTGGGACCTCAAGCCCGGCGAGAAACGCGACACCCTCGTGCTCTTCGAGAAGGAAGCCTACGAACTCACCGTCCACGCGGTCCGCTACGAAGAGGTGACGACACGCCTCGGCATCTTCAACACCCTCGTGCTCGAGCCCCGCATGGACAAAACCCCGCCGAAAGGGATGTTCAAACGCGGCTCCGCCGTGCGCGTCTGGATCGCGCAAAACGACTCGCGCCGCCTCCCCGTGAAATTCGCGGTCGAGTTCAAATTCGGCTCCGGCGTCGCCACCCTCGTCGCCTACCAACCGCCGACCCCGCCGCCGAAGTAGTCCACCGAACAAACCGAAACTTCCCTCTTGTTTTTTTTCATCTCCGATTTTCGCGTTTTTCGCGTGTTTCGCGGGCCCTCCTCCTGATCCATCTTCGCCGTTCCTATCTTTCATATTCTTCGTGGTGCCCACTTCTGATCATCCCGATTCATGCGCCGCATTTTGATTCTCCGCGGCGGCGCTCTCGGTGATTTCATCGTCGCTCTCCCTGCGCTTGCCGCCCTCCGCGCCGCCTGGCCCACCGCCCGCATCGAGCTCGCCGGCAACGCCCCCGCCGCCGCCCTCGCCGTCGCCCGCGGCCTCCTCGACGCCGCCCACTCCCAACACGAATCCCGCTGGTCCGCGCTCTACTCGACCGACCCGCTCCCGCCCGATTTCGCCGCCTTCCTCGCCTCGTTCGACCTCATCTTGAATTTCTGGCCCGACCCCGAAAGCGACCTGGCCCACCGCTTTCCCCTGCACCCCGCGCAACGTTTCCTCACCGCCCCCGCGCTCCCCGCCCGCGCCCCCGCCGCCGCGCATTACTGCGCACCCCTGCACGCCCTCGGCCTCACCCCCACCACATTTTTCCACCCCCTCGCTCCGCTCTCCGTCCCGTCTCCGACTGGATCGAGACTTTCGGCTCTCAACTCTCAGCTTTCAGCTTCCTTCCCCCTCGCTCCGCTCTCCGTCTCGTCTCCGACTGGATCGAGACTCTCAGCTCTCAACCCTCAACTCTCAGCTTTTTTCCCCTCCGCCCTCCACCTCGGCAGCGGTTCCCCCAAAAAAAACTGGCCCCTCGCCCACTGGCTCGCGCTTATCCCGCAACTCCCCGGTCCGCTCCTCATTATCCTCGGCGAAGCCGAACTGCCCGTCTGGAGCGCGCTGAATTCAACGCGCTTGTCCCCCGGCCTCTCCCAACACCTTCTCGGCACCACCCTCGTCACCCTGGCCGTCAACCTCCCCCTCGAAGACCTCGTCACCGTCCTCCACCGCACCGGCCGCTTCCTCGGCCACGACTCCGGCATCAGCCACCTCGCCGCCGCCTGCGGCGTCCCCAGCCTCCTCCTTTTCGGCCCGACCGATCCCGCGTTGTGGGCACCGCCCGCGCCCCATGTCCAAGTTCTCCGTCACGGCCCCACCCTGGACGCCCTGCCACTCTCCGCCGTTCAGTCCGCCCTCGCCGCCCCGCACTTCGCCGATCAGGCGAAGTCTGTTCCCACCGCCTGCACCCCTGCTCTCCGAAAAATGAGCGAAGATTAGCGGTTCCTCCCTCGGACGCTTGCACCTTGCGCCTCGCCATCACCTGCGCTGCGTGCTCGTCGTCGCCGCACCGCTCTTTCCCAGCACATACCGCCACCGCTTCCCCGCCCACACCGGCCCCGCAAAATCGACTCCCACCCGCGGCGTCGCCATCACCCTTCCCCTCGGCATCCGCCCGCCGCGATCCTCGATCCACAGCCCGCTCACCTCGTCCGCCTTCGCGCCGTTGAGTTCACGCCCGATGCCAAGCCCTTTCGTCAACCGTCCCGGCCCGCTCAAACCTTCGACTCCGCGGATCAACACCGCCGCCGGCCAATCCTCCGGCCCCACCACGAGATTCAGCATCTCGTGCACGCCGTAGCACAGGTAGACATACCACACGCCGCCGGCCGCATACATCACCTCGGTGCGCTTTGTCCGCCCCACCCGGGCGTGACACGCGAGATCACGCTCCCCGTCATACGCCTCGACTTCGGTGATCATGCGCGCCTCCAAGCGCCCGTCCGGCCACCGCCGCACGAGAAATCTCCCCGGTAACTCACGCGCCAGCGCCACCGTGCGTTTTTCCGCCCACGCTTTCCCTTTGATTATCGCGGCCACGCCCTTTGATTCCGCGCAACTTGAGTCCGAACGCAACCACCGCGCCCGCCGCCGCCCGCAAGGCCGACCTCTCCCGCAGCTTGCGCCTCTGCACGGCCGACGGCATCCTCGCCATGCCCATCGTCACGATGTCGCTCCCGGTAAATGTTTTCATGACCGCGCTCGTGACCAAGGCTTTTGTCCTGCCCAAGACCGAGATCGGCCTGCTCAGCGCGATGCCGTTCGTCGCCAACTTCCTCCAGATTTTCGCCGCGCCTTTCATCGCCCGTTGGCGCCCGCCCAAGACCGTCACCGTCGTCGCCGCGAGCATCCACCTCGCCCTCTGGTTCGTGCTCGGCGTCCTCCTGCCGTTCATCCCGCAACACGACCCCGTCGCCGCCGCACATTGGCTCATCCTCTGGTTTTTCGTCTCCAGTTGTTTTGCCGCCATCGCCGGCGTGTCGTGGAACTCGTGGATACAGGAGTGGGTTCCCGCCCGTCTGCGCGGAAAATATTTCTCCCGGCGCAACGCCTTCCTCCAGTTCTCCACGCTCACCTTCCTCTTCGGCGCGGGCTGGGCTCTCGCCCACTGGCACTACGCCATCCCGGCGTTCCAAGCCGTGATCGCGGTCTCGTGCATCGTCCGCGTGTTCTCGCTTTACTGGCAGTGGATCGCGCCCACCCGCGTGCTGCCGCTTGCCGCCGTGCCCCAGCGCGACCTGCGCGGCCAGCTCGACGTCATTCTGCGCGACCGGTCGTTTCTGCTCTTCGTGCTTTTCGGCTCGGTCTGGTCGTTCGCCGCCAACTGCTTCGGCCCGTTCTACCACGTCTTCATGTTCGAGCAGCTCGACTTCTCCGCTTTCGACGTCGGCATTCTCTCGACCTTCGCCGCCCTCGGCGGCGCTCTCGCCCTGCCCGCATGGGGCCGCCTCTTGGATCGTTTCGGCAACAAGCCCGTGATGACCTTCGCCCTCATCGCGTGGCAGCTCCAAAATCTCCTCTGGTGCTTCATCACTCCGGAAAACCGCAATCTCCTCTACGGCATGTGGGTCTTTGGCGGCCTGACCAGCGCCTGCTTCGTGCTCGGCCAGTTTACGATTCTCCTGCGCCTTCTCCCAGTCGAGGCCAAGAACCTCGCCATCGGCGTCAACCTCGCCGTCACCTCGCTCGTCGCCGCCGTGGCGCCCGTTATCGGCGGTTTCGTCCTCCAGTGGGCCCTCGCCCGCTGGGCCGACGCGCCGCTCTCGGTGTATCACGTCTGCTTTTTGCTTCAGCCCATCCTCTCGCTCGTCGCCGCCGGCATTCTCCTCCGCGTCCATGAGCCCGCCGCCGGTTCGCTTACGATGGTCTTCGGCGCCATGCGCAACATCCGCACCCTCGGCGGTGTCCTCGGTCTCGATTTCCTCATCAACTACGTCTTCTACCGCGCCCCTTCAAAGCGCCCGTGATCCCTCCTCGATCCCTACCCGACCTCTCCGTTTTCAATTCCTACCCCTCCGTGCAATCGACGCCCCCGGCTCGGTCTCCTCATTCGCGTTCATTTGCGTCCGTTCGCGGTTAAAAATTCGCCTCCCATGCCCTCCCCCGTTCCCCGCATCTTCACTCTCACGGGCAACCTCCTCGCCGAGCGCACGCTCACCTTCGCCTCGTGGAACCCCGGTGGCACCCAGCGCGCCACCGCCGAATCCTTCCAGGTCGGCGGCAAGGGCATCAACGTCGCCAAGATGCTCGCGCGCCTCGGCGCCCCCCACACCGCCTTGTGCTTCACCGGCGGCCCCGGCGGCACCGAATGCTTCGATTGGCTGCTCGCCTCCGGCCGGCCGTTTCATCCTTTTCCTTCGTCCCGCCCCACCCGCACCGGTCTCGTCGTGCGCGCCCCGGACCAGCCCGAGACCACGTTTCTCGGCCCCGATGTCCCGCCCGATGCCCTCGCCCTCTTCGCCTGCGCCGCCTTCCTCGACGCCCAACCCGCCGGACAGGTCCTCGCGCTCTGCGGCAGTTTTCCCGGTTGGGCTTCGCCCGATTTCGACCCTGTCCGCGCCGCCCTCGACCGCTGGCTCGCCCGCAGCACCCTCGTCGCCGATACCTACGGCCCGCCTCTCGCTTGGCTCGCCACGCGTCCGCTCGCCCTCATCAAGCTTAACGCCGACGAACTCCGTCCGCTCGCCCCCGGCCTCGCAGCCCTCCCGGCCACCGCCGCCCCGCTCCGCTGGATCGTCACCGATGGCCCCCGCGCCGTTCAACTCCGCGACACCGACGGCGCGGTCTCCACCTTTATCCCGCCGCCCGTGGCCGAGGTTTCCGCCACCGGTTCCGGCGATGTGCTGTTCGCCTGCGTGCTCCACGCTTGGCTCCAACGCGGCCTCGACCTCGTCGCCGCCCTCGCTTTCGCACTGCCCTACGCCGCCGCCAACGCCGGGCATCCCGCCATCGCCGAGTTCCCTGCGCCCGCCGTCACCGCCTCCGCCAACTTCACCAAATAAAGCCTTGCTTTCACCGCGCCAAAACCGCTTTTTCAGCGGTTTTATTTATGAAAGCCACTATCAAGACCCAAGGCCAGCAGTTCACTGTCAC
>JBDNFZ010000302.1:0-1425 GCA_041689555.1 Opitutaceae bacterium
CAAGTTCCCCGGCATCGGCCAGATGTTCCGCTACACCCTGCGCGATGAATCCAATCACATCGAGGTGTTCCGGAACCTCTTCATGGATCTCATCGAGGAAAACCGTGAGATCTGGACGACCGACTTCAAAGAGGAGCTGCGTGAACTCATGCGCGAGGCGATCAACCTCGAAAAGGAATTCATTCGCGACTGCCTGCCGGTGAATGCGGTTGGCCTCGCGGTGGACGAATTTGTCACGTATATTGATTTTATCGCCGACCGCCGCCTCGAAGGCTGCGGACTCGAGCCGTTGTCACCCGGCGTGAAGAATCCGCTGCCGTGGCTGGCCGAGATGATGGACATCAAAAAGGAACAAAACTTTTTCGAAGGCCGCGTTACCGAATATCAAAAGGCCTCCTCGCTCAACGTCGCCGCCGACGACGAGCTTTGACCATCCGAAGAACTGTATATAGACCCTTGTAACCGTTGAGTAAAATTAGCGAATACTCCCGGGCCTATCGGCAGTTCGTCGGTTCTCGTTTGCTTCTTCACCGCTCTCTATAAAGTTTTTTCCACGCCTTCACCCCTAGGCGCTTGTCAGTTAGATTCTTGTCGAACGTTGAAACCAGAATGCAGTGCGGCCTCCGCCGCCCTGCGTTTTCCGTTTCACGACTTTCGCATCAGACTTTCGCCCGTCTTCGTCCCTGACGTTTCAAACGTTTCTTCTTTTCCGCCTTTTCTCCTTTTCCTCCGATGAGCTCTCCCTCCCTCGCCCACGATCTCGCGCTCAAGCGCACCGTCCACACCCCCGTCGAACAGAAACCCCATTTCGCGTGGCGCGATGTCCTCAATGGCGACGCCATCACCGTTCCTGATGTCGTCCTCCTCTGCCCCCACGGCGAGGAGAAGTTCGACCTCTCCGAGGTCGCCGATACCCTCGGCAAGGCCCTGACCAATGTGCACCTCGCCACCGGCGAGAAGGATATCTTCACCCCCGCCAATCGCGCTTGGCTCGCCAACATCTGCCGCGAGGTCGCCGCCAATCTCGTCGAGCTCTCCCGCAAGCAGTCGCCCGTCCGGCTATCGCTCAACGCCCTCTATGAGCTGATCGAGAAAACGCTCGTCGACAACAACGCCTACTTCGTCGCCAAGAGTCTCCTGCTCAACCGCGCCCGCAAGATTTCAAGCACCCACACCACCGCCGGCCAATCCAGCCTCCGCGTCATCCGCCGCAACAACCAGGTCGTGCCGTGGAGCGAACAGAAGGTCGAGATCGCCGTCCGCAAGACGTTCCTCTCTCTCCAGCGCGACTCCGCTCCCGCCATCGCCATCACCAAGGCGGTCTCCGAGCGCGTCCGCTCGTCCCAGCAGTCCTTCGTTCACATCGAGGAGATCCAGGACATGGTCCAGGAGGAGCTCATGAAGTCCGGCCACTATAAAGTCGCC
>JBDNFZ010000303.1:0-5937 GCA_041689555.1 Opitutaceae bacterium
GACGAGCGCCGCGAGACCGATAAAGAAGACCAGGGACTTGATTCGATTCATGGTAAAATTCCCTCCGCTTCAAACGCGGTCATCAACTCCGCGCCGATCGTATCGGCCAGCAACCGGCCGCGGTCGAGCAACCGGAGCCGCGTGCCCGTCCGCTCGGCAAAACCCTCGCCGACCAGCCGGTCCGCCAGCGCCTCCACTTCGCTCCAGGGCGCATCGGGGCAGCGCGCGCGCCACAACGCCAGATCGACGCCGGCATTCATGCGCAGGCCGAAGACCAGCGCATCCTCGGCCAGCAAGGCCGGGGTCAACGCCACGCGGTCGTCCGTCATTCGCTCGCCCCGCGCCACTTGCTCCCGCCACTTGCCCAAGTCCGTGACATTACCCCCGCGCCAGCCCGCGTGCTGCGAGGCGGCCGACGGCCCCAGCCCGACCCACTCGTGCATGTGCCAGGTATTGAGATTGTGCCGGCACACGTGCCCCGGCCGGGCGAAATTCGAAACCTCATACTGCGCGTAGCCCAGTTCCCCCAGCCGCGCCCACGTCCGTTCGTAGAGCCGCGCCTCGCGCTCCGTATCGAGCTTCACCTTGCCCTGCGAGAGCTTCACCCACAACGCCGTGTCCTCCTCAAAAGTGAGGCAATACGTCGAGAGATGATCCGGGCTCAACGCGGCCGCCGTGGCGATGTCCTCCAGCCAGCCCTCCTCGTCCTGCCCCGGTAACGCGAACATCAGATCGAGGTTCACGCTCTTGAACTCCGCCGCGCGGATGCGCTCGTGTGCCCGGTAGATCTGCTCCCGCGTGTGTTGCCGCCCCAGACCGTCGAGCAACTCCGGCGAAAAACTCTGCACCCCGAGCGAGACGCGGGTCACCCCGATCGCCTTGAACGCCGTCAGCCGCTCCACCGTCACCGACGCCGGGGCCAGCTCCACCGTCCACTCCGCCGGCTCACCTCCCAGATAGGGTCGCAGCGTCCGACCCAGCTGTTCGATCTGCCCCGCCGCCAGCAGGCCGGGGGTGCCGCCGCCCCAAAAAACCGTGGATACCGGCCGCGGCCAATCGATCAACGCCGCCTCGGTCCCGACGCCTTCGAGGAACCCTGCGACCGTTTCCGCGGTCGGCTGTATCTGATAAAATGCGCAAAAGTCACACGTCGAAGCACAAAACGGCACATGCACGTAGAGCCCGAGCGGCGCTTCCGCCGCACCTTTGGCTTGCTCTGTGTCCGAGGCGCTCATTACTAGCCGTTTTTTAATCCTGCCGGTTTTCCGTTCAAACGCCCAATGCATACCAACCAAAATTCTCCCGCGAGAAAATTCCTCCTCTGGCTCGGCGCCATTCTGGTTCTCGGCCTCTTTTCCGGCTGCGAAACCGTGGTGCTCACCAACCTCACGGCGCCTTCGCTCGCGGAGAATCCCTCGCAGATCTATACTTTCACCCTGCGGGTCACCACCAAGACCAACACGGTGCCGAAATCCAGCATCGCGCCCAAGATCATCGTCGATGGTCAGAGCTTCGCCATGAAGCCATCCGCCTTCGGCGACGGCGTCTTTGAGTTCGAGTATCAGTTGCCCAACGGGCGCGACGAGGTCGCCTATTACTTCCTCGTGCCTTACAAGATCGAGACGCAGAACGGCGTGACCGACGCCGAGGTCTACACCGAAATCGTCCGCGCCCAGATCGTCCGCCGCTACGTTCTCTCCCTCGAGGTCAACCGTGGTCCCGTCGGCGCCCGCATCAGCGTCCTCGGCCGCGGTTTCACCCCGCAGGATACGATCTACTTCGAGAACCTGCCGGCCCGCACGACCTTCGAGTCCCCCAACTCCCTCGGCTTTTTCGTCCCTGCGATCGACGCCAACCGCAACTACCGCGTCATGCTCGGCAGCGCCGCCGGCAACTCCCCGGTCGGCACGTTCCGCATCGATCCGAGCAACTTGGTCGTCACCCCGGCCGCCCTCGCGCTGCGCGTCGGCGAGCGGCAGACGCTCACGTTCTCCGTGCCGGTTTCCGCCCCTCCCGGCGGCCTGCTCATCGATGTCACCACCGATGTGCCCGAAAGCGTGATCATGCCCGAGATCATCGTGCCGCAGGGTCAGACTTCCGTCACCATCACCGTCGAGGGCGGCAAGCCCGGTGGCGGCAGCCTTTTCCTCAAGGGCTTCGGCGCCGGCGAGGTCACCGTGCCCGTCACGGTCAGCGCCAATTAGGCGCCCCCGTTTCTTCCCGGGGCCGGTCGACTGCGACCGGCCCTATTTTTTTGCCGTGAAGTCGAGCGTCACGATGACGGGCCGGTGATCGCTCGCCTCCCGCCAGCCTTCCCCGTCGTAAATCCGCGCGGCGCCGCCGACCACCGACGATGCCAGTGCCGCCGACACGAGCACGTGGTCCACGCGGGAGTAGGTGTCGTTCTTCCGGAAGGCGTGGGTCCACGTCTCGCCCCGGCTGTCCGTCGCCGCCAACAGCTCCGCGATCTTCGTCTTGCCCCTCTGCTGGAGGAAATTCAGCGCCTTGCTGTTTTTGTCATCGTTGCAGTCGCCCAGCACCGCGAACCGCACCGCCGCGGGGTCGCCCACCCGCGCCAAGATTCGGTCGCGAATCGCCGTCGCCTCCGCCGCCCGACGGATCGCCGACAACGGGTCGTCAGGCCGGCCCGTGTAACGGCTTTTCAAATGCAGACCGAAGATCGTCAGGTCCCCGCCTGCGACGCTCAACCGCACTTCGAGCAATCCGCGTCGGACCCGCTCCTTTTGCCCGAAATAACGCAACTCCAGATCGGTATGCTGCGTCGTCGCTGCCAGCGGTCGCTTGGACAACAGCGCCACATGCCGGTCGGCATCGTCGGCCGCCAGCAGGACCGCGTGCGGGTAGACCAAGCCCTCGGCGGCCAGATCGCGCTTCAACTCCTCCAGATAGATTGGTCCGCCCATCTCCTGTAGCACGAGCACATCGGCATCGAGGCTCCGGATCACGCGGCGCAAGGCCTGTTTCTCCGCCTCCGGCTTGGGATAGTCCTTGCGATAGCCGGCCTCGGTCACCCGATTCGCCGGTCCGTAATTTTCAATGTTGTAGGTCGCGAGCGTCAGCGTTTCCGCCCGAAGCCCCGCCACGATCAACACCAGCAGTCCCGCAAGAATCCGGCGACGAAGGGGCGGTTGCATGGGCCGGTCGCGCCTCCCCGTCCCTAGCCCGCCTTCAACGCCCGCTCGCGCTCCACCAGCGTGGGATGCGAGTAGTGAAACGCGCTGAACCACGGGTGCGGCGTCAGGTTGCTGAGGTTTTTCTGCGCCAGTTTCCGCAATGCTCCGAGCATCGGCACCGCGCCGCCCATCGCCTCACGGGCGAAGGCGTCGGCCTCATACTCGTGCTTCCGCGAAAGCAGATTGCTCAGAGGGGAAAACCAAAACGTCACGCACCCGCCCAACAGGCCGAAGAGCAATAACGCCGGCGCGATCTCGCCTGCGGGAAAGCCGAAGGCGCGGTTGAACCACGGACTCCTCGCCAACCATGCGATCGCGGCAAAGGCGCCGAACATCGTCGCCGCGCTCAGCACGATCATTTTCGGAATATGCCCCCGCCGATAGTGGCCGATCTCATGCGCCAGCACCGCCTCCAATTCTTCCGGCGCAAGTTGCGCGATGAGCGTGTCGAACAGCACGATCCGCCGGAACCGTCCAAAGCCCGTGAAGAAAGCGTTCGAGTGCCCCGAGCGTTTGCTGCCGTCGATCACCTCGATCGTTGTCGCCTTGAAGCCCGTGCGGTCGCCCAGCGCCAACAGCCGCGTCCGCAGCTCGCCCTCCGGAAGCGGCGTCAGCTTGTTGAACAGCGGCAGGATCAACTTCGGGTAGAGCACGAGCATCAGGAGTTGAAAGACGAAGATCAGGCCGAAGCCCCACAGCCACCACGGGCGTCCCACCCACTCCACCAAGACGAGGAGCGACCAAAGCAGCGGATACCCGATCAGGAGCGACAGACCCAGTTCCTTGACCTTGTCCGAAACCCAGAGGGCCGGCGTGCTCTTGTTGAAGCCGAACTTCGCCTCGAGCCTGAACTGGCCCCACCAATCGAAAGGCAGGCCGGGAATCGTCAGTAAGACCCCTGCGGTCAAAATGAAGAGAGCGTCGTCCCACACCGCACCCTGCGCACCCCACGACGCGACGTGCCCGAACAGGATCGGCAGCACCCCGCCGAAAATCACCAACGCCAGCACGAGCGTATCGAACACCTCCACGACAACGCCGAACCTCGACTTGTCCAAAGTGTAGGCGACCGACCGCGCATAAGTCTCTCCATCCATAAACGCGCTTACCGCCGCCGGCGGCGCTCCTGCGTGCCGCCGCACCTCGGCACGATTCAGCGCCGAGAGGATCAGTTCACCTGCCAGCCGGAGCAATATGAGCACCGCCGTTACCACGAGCACGAGATACATCACCCAAACGAGAAGCGAATCCCCGCCCGTCGCCAGTAAAAACATCCCGACCCCGTCCCGGGCTCGCGGTCTTTGCGCCATGATTTCCCCAATTCATCGTGCAAGTGTAGGCAGCCCATTACCGGGCACGGTTTTCCCCTTCGATTTCGGAGTGGGCCAGCCCGTGTGCGGGCGCGGTATTCCGCTTCGCTTTCGACGTAGGCCGCCCGCTTGCGGACACGGTTTTTCCGCTTCGATTTCGGCGTAGGCCGCCCGCTTGCGGGCGCGGTATTCCGCCTGGATTTCGACGTAGGCCAACCCGCTTGCGCGCGCGGTTTGCGCGCGCAGATACGCCGCCCTCCGACCGATCCCCTCGTAAAATCAAACCGAGAATCCGTGCCTTTCCGTCTTCGCGACCAAAAATAAAGTGTCACGTAATACGTGACACTTTTTTTCCGTCCGCCTGCGGAGGCGCCGAGGATCTGCCCTGCCTTGATCGTGGAAACAATCGGTAGCGGTCAATTCACCGACCGTTTTCGCTCTGCATCGCCCTGCTCTTCATCGTCCGACCGCGCGACCGGCCACTCGCCGGATTCAATCGAAATTCCTTAAAGTCCGCGTATCGCCCAAAACCCGAGTGTCACGTATTACGTGACACTTGGTTCGGACTGATGGCGGTCCCGATTTAGCTACGATCATTCGGTCCGGCGGGCCACACCGATCCGGATTTCTTCGGCGCAAGGGCCGAAAGTCCGTTTAGGCCTTCAACTCCACGACCACCTGAATCTCGGTGGTCGAACCACGTGGCAGGCCGTTGACCGCCACTGCGGCCCGCGCGTGCTTGCCCGCCTCGCCGAAGATTTTCACGAAGAGGTCGCTCGCGCCGTTGATCACCGCCGGGCTCTCCGTAAAGCCGTCGACGGCGTTCACGAACCCGCTCACAAACACGATCCGCGCCACCTGATCCAGCGAGCCCACCGCCGCCTTGATGTTGGCCAGCGTGTTCAACGCGCAGATCTCGGCGGATTTGTTCGCCGTCGCCACCGTCTGCTCCTTGCCGACCTGTCCGAAGTGGGTGATCTGGCCGTTCAACGCGCTGATCGTGCCGGCGCAGTAAAGCAGATTGCCCGTGCGCACGGTCGGCACGTAGCTCCCGGCGGCGGCCGGGGGCGATGGCAGGGTCAGACCGAGTTCGGCGAGTTTGGCTTCGGGATTCATCCGCCCAAATCCACGCGCCGCTTCCGCGATGCCAAGCCAATTAACGCCGCCTCCCCCTTCCGGGTAAGTAGTCCCGCCTTTGGGTAGACGCTGAATAACTAATGTGGAAATCAGGAACTCGGGACTAAGACCTGAAAAGCATCATGAAATTCGCGATTATTGGCTGCTCTTTCCTAATCTCCTGAGTTCCAGATTTCTCCTCCTCTATTTTTCAGTGCTGCCTTGGGCAGTCCGACCCAGCCATCGCCCGGCGTCAACGCCGCGCCTGCGGCAGGAATTCCTTCGTCGCCACGCTTTCCGCCGCCATCGGGTGCTGC